>JAKAHI010000259.1 GCA_021815065.1 bacterium
CAGTATAAGTGATTTTTTGAAATCAGCGGATGAAGCCTTATACATTTCGAAAAACACCGGAAGAAACAAGATATCCCTTTACGACAGCAAGTCCTACAATACCTGAAACGGTAATTGCTTTTTAAAAAAGCGCCGGGTCTCTGTACTCTCCGAAGACCGCTCTCATGACGTCCATGATCTCACCGATGGAAGCATACGCCTTAACAGCCTCGAGCACAAACGGCATAAGGTTGTCCCTGCCCTTTGCAGCACGCATTAACCGGTCAAGCGAAGTCCTGACGCGGTCAGTGTCCCTCATTGCTTTTATGCGCCGGGTCTTTTCTATCTGGTTTTGCTCGACCTGCGGAGAGATCGTCAGCGTTGGAATTGTTTCTTTCTCCTGCATCTTGTACATATTGACGCCGACGACGACCTTCTGTGAATTATCTATCTGTTTCTGGTACCTGTAGGCTGCGTCCGCTATCTCCATCTGGGGGTAGCCCTTTTCTATCGCTGGGATGACCCCGCCCATCCGGTCGATCTTATTGATATAATCCCATGCCTCCTGTTCCATTTCATCGGTGAGTCTTTCCATGAAGTACGAGCCGCCGAGCGGGTCTATGACATTTGCAACACCGCTCTCCCCGGCAATGATCTGCTGGGTCCGGAGTGCAACGGTCACTGCCTGCTCTGTGGGAAGTGCAAGCGTTTCATCCATTGAATTGGTGTGCAGCGATTGTGTTCCTCCGAGCACAGCGGCAAGCGCCTGGAGCGTAACGCGGACAATATTATTCATGGGCTGCTGTGCAACGAGGCTGCACCCCGCCGTCTGGGTATGAAATCTCAATCGCAGGGATTCTTCTTTCTTTGCATTAAACCTTTCTTTCATGATCTTTGCCCACATCCTGCGTGCTGCGCGGAACTTCGCTATTTCTTCAAAGAAGTCATTGTGTGCATCGAAAAAGAAAGAAAGCCGGGGAGCAAAACTATCCACATCCAATCCGCGTTCCCTGCCTGCCTGTACATAGGCAATGCCGTCCGCGAGCGTGAACGCAAGTTCCTGGACTGCGGTTGAACCTGCCTCCCGTATATGGTAGCCGCTGATACTGATGGTATTCCATCGCGGCACATGCCGGGTGCAGTACTCGAATATGTCGGTGATGATACGCATGGACGGCTCGGGAGGATATATCCATGATTTCTGGGCTATATACTCTTTGAGGATGTCGTTCTGGATAGTGCCGCTGATAACCTCCGGGCTGACCCCCTGTTTTTCGGCAACCGCTATATACATCGAAAGCAGTACGATGGCAGGTGCGTTGATCGTCATGGATGTCGTGATCTTATCAAGAGGAATGCCTTCAAAAAGCACCTCCATATCCTGAAGCGTATCTATGGCAACCCCGCATTTACCCACCTCTCCTGCAGAGCGCGGGTGGTCTGAATCGTATCCCATGATGGTTGGCATGTGAAATGCGACCGACAGGCCTGTTTGCCCGTGCGACAGCAAATACTTAAATCTTTTGTTTGTTTCTTCGGCAGTGCCAAACCCGGAGAACTGCCTCATGGTCCAGAGCCTTCCCCGGTACATGGTATCGTAAACACCGCGCGTAAACGGGTATTCGCCGGGCATGCCGAGTTTTTCGTTATAATCAAAACCGGCGGTATCCTCCGGTGTATAGATCGAATCGAGTTCTTTATCGGAGATGGTCGAATACCTCTTGAGCCTTTTACCCGAATATTTTTCCTTGTCTCTGCGTTTACTTTTCGATGCCATCCCGCGCCTGCACTCCCTTTTGGTAATAATGCTTTATCTCTCTCATCTCTGTAACAAGGTCCGCGATATCGATAATCTCCTGCTTCGCATACCTGCCGGTGATGATCAACTCAACATCCGGCGGCTTTTGTTTTATCAGTTCAAGTGCCCGGGTGAGGGTTATAAGCCCGAAGTCAATTGCAACATTCAATTCATCAAGAATAACGATGTTGTAGAGCCCTTCGGTAAAGGCCCTTTTCGCTTCTTCAAGACCTTCATGTGCCATCTTGATGTCCTGTTCAGAGGGGCTGCCCCTTTTTATAAAATGCGGCCCACCCGCCTGAACGATCTTAAGATAGGGTTCAAGCAATTTCTGTGCCTTTAACTCCCCGTAATCTATTTTGCCCTTCATGAATTGTATTATTATGGTCTTGTACCCGTGGCCTGCTGCCCTTAAAGCCAGGCCCAAAGACGCGGTGGTCTTTCCCTTTCCGTTACCCGTATATACCTGAATTAATCCCGGTCCTTCCATAGCAGGTCAATTACAGTTCCTCGAAAAATTTGATAAGAAGCCGTACACCGGCACCGGTCGCTCCTTTTTTAAAATAGGCCTTTGGCCGTTCAAGGTAGGCAGTGCCTGCTATATCAATGTGCGCCCAGCGGGCATCTCCGACAAACTCCTTCAGGAATATACCGCCCTGTATTGCGCCTGCCCAGCGTGAGCCTGAATTCCTGATGTCCGCGACATCGCTCTTGAGCAGGTCTTTATAATCATCCCACAGTGGCAGCTTCCAAAGCCTGTCTCCGCTCTGCTCGCCCGCCTCGATAAGCGCGTCAATAAGTCCGTCCCCGGTACCCATGATGCCGCTTGCCTCGCTTCCGAGCGCAACAACGCATGCACCGGTGAGTGTTGCAAGGTCGATGATGGATTCGGGTTTGAATGTTTTTACCGCATAGTACAGGGCATCCGCAAGTATCAGCCTGCCTTCTGCGTCCGTGGATATAATTTCGACCGTCTTACCGGAGAGGGCCTTCACGACATCGCCGGGCTTCTGCGCCTTGCCTCCCGGCATGTTTTCCGTGAGCGGTATAACGGCTGCAAGGTTGATGGACATTTTCAATCTTGCAGCAAGGATGATGGTCATGGCAACCGCAGCAGCCCCTGCCATATCGAACTTCATCTCCTCCATGCCGCTGCTTGGTTTTATCGATATACCGCCGCTGTCAAAGGTAATACCCTTGCCTACAATGACGTGTTTTTTTTGGGCTTTGCCGCCATTATATTCGAGTATAACGACCTTCGGCGGTTCGTAACTCCCGCGGGCAACCCCGAGGAATGCACCCCAGCCAGCCTTTTCGAGAACAGGCTTTTCAAGTACCTTCACCCGTATGCCTTCTTTTTTTGCCTTACCGGTCACTGCCCTGG
>JAKAHI010000260.1 GCA_021815065.1 bacterium
CCATTAACTCCATATCCCTTGTAGAGCCGGATAGTCCGTGTATAAGTATCGTATCCATTTTTCCCCCTTGGCAAATTTATTTTATACCGTCAGAAATCCCCGGACTTTCTAACGAGGTTTACATAAAATTTTCTTAAATAATACAGTGCGGGTACCAAGCCCAGCAGTCCGCCGATAAAGATGGACGTCCTTACTCCGATCGCGTCAGCAATGCCGCCGATGAACAGATTGCCGATGGGTGTAACGCCCATGAACACAAGAGAGTACACGCTCATTACCCTGCCCTTTAACTCGTCGGGCGTTTTGAGCTGCAGGGTGGTGTTTGAAAGTGCGGTAAAAATAATCGATCCGAACCCTATTAAAAACAAAACGAACATGGCAGGATACAGTCCGGTAACAAAAGCCATGACCATCTGGAACCCGGACAACATGACCGCACCCAGTATCAAAAAAACAAGATTCGGACTGCGGCCGCTCCGCAGTGCCACGAGTATGGCACCGAGAATGGAACCTACACCGAGTGATGACATGAGGAAACCAAAGATTTCCGGGTTACTGTGGAAGACGTATTTTGCGTATACCGGTACGACCACATTGAAGTTGATTGCGAAGAGCGACACCAGCAGCATCAGCATGAGAACATTGAAAACAACCGCATTGTTTTTTATATAGAGGAGACCTTCCTTTATGTCTTCCATGACATTTTTCCTGCCGGATCTGCCGGGCAAGCCGTTTATATCTATCATAATAAGCCCCAGGATGACCGGTATAAAGCTTATTCCGTTCAGCAGAAACGTCGTTGCAATGCCTACCTTTGCTATAAGCAGGCCAGCGATAGCCGGCCCTATGAGCCGTGCTACGTTGAAGGTTGTTGAATTCAGTGCAATGGCGTTCATAAGCGTGTCCCTGCCGACCAGGTTGATCATAAACGCCTGCCGTGCCGGCACATCAAGGCTCGTTGCCAGGCCCAGCAGGGATGCCAGTATGAAGACATGCCAGTAATTGACGATACCCTTTGCCGTCAGGATCCAGAGGGCGAATGCAAGGAGAGCCATGACGGTCTGGGTGAGTATGATAAGATACCGCTTGGGGAACCGGTCCACGATGCTGCCTGCAAACACGGACAAGACGAGAATGGGCGTGTATTGTGCAGCGCCTATCAAACCGAGCAGGAAAGGGGAGTCGGTAAGTTTTAATATGAGCCATGCCTGCCCTATGCTCTGCATCCACGTCCCTATCAGGGATATGGCCTGGCCAATCCAGAACAACCGGAAATTTCTATAGCGCAGAGAGGCGAATATTTTTCTGAGTGTATTCAGCATACGTTTGCGTCTTAAGGCTAAGCCAGGTAGCCCCCAAAATGCAATAGTTGCAGGGGCGGTTGGATGATAGTATATTCCTCATTATGGAAGACAATAAGGACCACGTAACAAGGCTTGTTGGAAAAGCCATAGGGGATTTCAACCTTATCAGGAACGGAGACCGTATTCTCGTCGCGGTATCCGGAGGTAAGGACAGCTATACGTTGCTGGACACGCTTGAGCGTTTGCGGCACAAAGCACCGATCGAATTCAGCATGGTTGCGGTCCATATTGATACCGGTGCACCGGGCATGAAAAGCGATCTTGTGGAATCATACCTCAGCCAGCATGGCTACGATTACCGGATAGAGCGCACGCAGATACTCCGGATTGCGCTTGCGCATAACAAGGGAGAAAAACTGTTATGCTCGATATGCTCGAGACTGAGGAGGGGGCTGTTGTACAACAAGGCGGCAAAACTCGGATGCAACAAGCTCGCGCTCGGGCACAACATGGACGATCTCATTGAGACCCTGCTCATGAACATCTTTTTCAACGGCCGGATAAAGGCAATGCCGGCTGTCAGTGTTTCGGACAAGTATAAGGTCACGGTGATACGGCCCCTGATCTATGTCAAAGCCGGTGCAGCACGCGACTACGCCTCAAACCTTCAGGCGCCTCTGATCGATCCGCAATGTCCTGTTTCCATGAAGCCTGAGTTGACAAACAGGCAGAAAATAAGGAAGATTATAACCGAACTTGAAAAGGGGCATCCCCTGATAAAGGACTCGATATTTGCATCGTTAAAACATATAAAGGCGGATTACCTGTTGGATAAAGTTTTTCTGGAAGAGAATGTTGAACGATAAATAAAAGGTAGGGCATTGCGTGAAGATCAAAAAAGCAGTAATACCCGCAGCAGGATACGGGACGAGATTTTTACCGGTTACGAAGGCAGTTCCAAAAGAGCTTTTGCCGATAGTGGACAAACCCATGATCCAGTATATCGTAGAAGAAGCAAAGGCATCGGGCATCGAGCTGGTAATCCTCATAGTAAACCATGGGAAAGAGGCAATAGAAGATCACTTCGATATAAACTACGAGCTTGAAGATACCCTGCGCAAGAAAGGCAGCAACGGCCTGCTCGGGCTTATCGAGGGCCTGTCGGATATGATAAAGATTGTGTCCATACGGCAGAAAAAGCCGCTGGGACTCGGGCACGCCGTTTTACAGGCGAAGCACCTTATCGGCGATGAGCCGTTTGCGGTTATACTCGGGGATGATATCATAGACGCCCCAAAGCCGTGCCTTTTGCAGATGGTCGATGTGTATGAAAAATACAAAAAGCCCGTTATAGCGGTGCAGCAGGTTTCAAGGGAAGACACATCCCGGTACGGCATCATCAAGGGCAGGCAAACGGACAACAGGGTCTACATGCTGGACGATGTCGTTGAAAAACCCGCACCGGATAAAGCGCCGTCCAATCTTGCGATCATAGGAAGGTATATACTCACACCCGAGATCTTCGATATACTGGAAAACATACCTTCGGGAGCAGGCGGCGAGCTCCAGCTTACCGACGGGCTGAGGGAACTGTTAAAACAAAAAGGGATGATAGGGTATCAGTTTGAAGGGGACCGGTATGACGGCGGGGACAAGCTCGGGTTTTTACTCGCGAATATAGCGTTTGCAATGAAGAGAACGGAAATAAAAGACAAATTGCTGGATTACATGAAAGGGTACGTCAAATGAAAAAGGTACTTTTCGGCTTCCTGGCCGCTATACTGTTGAGCGGTTTTATTATCCCTTCATCGAAAATGGCATCACTGATGAAGGCACAGAAGGGGCTGGATGTGCTC
>JAKAHI010000261.1:0-1745 GCA_021815065.1 bacterium
ACAGCATTCCAACTGATCCGGGAAATGCCGCAATCCCTTCCGATGTAATTCGTTTGACGGTAGTCTCCCTGTCGTGGTATGCCCGTAATCACTTTGTTGGGATTTAACTATCAAAAGGTAGCGACGATATTTGCCCTGAGCATAGAGGCGGGATTGTCCGTAGTCGTGGGCATTTTTATAGGGTATTACGCGGACAAGTACTTCCATACCCTGCCATGGCTTACACTTGTTTTTACCTGCCTCGGGTTTATCGCAAGCGTCGTACGGCTGATGGAGATAGGTAAGATCGTAGGTTCGGACAAAAAATGAAACATAATGTATACAGGATCTGGCTTCTGACCGGTGCGCTGCTCTTTGCGTGCGGCATCGCCGGCATGCTGCTCTACCACCGGAATATCACGGACATAGCGGCGTTTGCAGCAGGCGCAGGTATCATCGGCGTGAACATCGTCCTGCTCGGCAAAGGCATGTCGGCCATCCTCGGGCAATCGGGAAACAAGGCTGTTTACATCTTCCTGCTGATACTTAAATATGCATTTTTGTTGACAACACTTTATATAACCATAGTAATAATCAAGGTAAGGCCCATCCCCTTTATACTGGGGATAACGATCATGCCGTTGAGCACGATGGTCATGGCAATTTATTTGATGGTAAGGAGACAGGACAATGCATGAACAATTAACATGGTTTAGTTTTGTACCGGGGTTAAAGGATATACCCAGTTATATGATAACGTATCCTTTGACCGGCGCTATTCTTATACTGCTCACCTTCCTGGTGTACAGGACACTGAAACGAAGGGATTATCCCGAGGTGCCTGATGAAGGATTTACCCTGTTTTCGCTGTTCGATATTATTTACGAGGCTTTGTTTAACTTTACGGCCTCGGTCATTCCGGATGAACCGGAAAAATTCGTACCGCTGATCGGCACACTTTTTATCCTGATTTTCGTCTCGAACCTCTGGGGCGTCATACCGGGTATGGTCCCGCCCACGGACACACTGAATACGAATGCCGCAATGGCCGTTACGGTGTTTATAGCGTACAACTATTACGGGTTTAAGGCCCACGGGATAAAATATATCAAACATTTTATGGGTCCGATCTGGTGGCTCGCACCTATCATGCTGGTTGTAGAGCTTATCAGTAATTTTGTAAGGCCCGTGTCGCTTTCGCTCAGGCTTTTCGCAAATATGCTCGGTGACCACACGGCACTGGGAATCTTTTCCCACCTGCTGCCCGTCATCGTTCCGATATTTTTCATGATCCTCGGCATATTTGTATCATTCATTCAGGCACTTGTTTTTTCGATTCTCAGCGCAATCTACATTGCTCTTGCGGTTGCACACGAGGAAGAAGAAGAACATTAAATCTTAAGAAAGGAGGATAAAAAGATGGTAAAACGGTTTTTAAGAACAGCAGCATCGACCTTGGTGCTCATGCTTATGGCAATACCGGCTTTTGCCGACGCAACATCGGCGGCACAGGCAGGCGACACGAGCGTGAAGGCATGGCTTGCGATCGCCAGCGGTATCGGCATAGCGATTGCGGCATTCGGCGGAGCACTTGGTCAGGGCAGATCCATTTCATCGGCCCTTGACGGTATTGCGAGAAACCCTGGCGCTTCGGGCAAGATTGTAACACCGATGATCATCGGTCTTGCGCTTATCGAGTCACTGGTCATTTACGCCTTCGTCATAGCGTTTTTGCTTCAGGGAAAGATATAATTGCAGGTGCGGGG
>JAKAHI010000261.1:1845-3160 GCA_021815065.1 bacterium
AGGAGAGGAGACGAAGAGAAGGAAATTCAGAACCCCCCCCATCCCCCTTATCAGGGGGGCAAGAAAAGGTCTCCCCCTGTCAAGGGGGATTAAGGGGGTTAATTTTGAACGGGTGTTCGCCGCAATCCACGCTATTTATAGCGTGGTCAAGGCGAACTATACGATTGATATATTCCATACCGACGAAGAATCCATGCCGTTTACGGCGTGGTTCTTCAATCTTTAATCTTCAGTCTTCAGTCCCCGTTCCTTCCCCTCTTAGGGGAAGGTTAGGATGAGGTCTGAGCAAGACGACCCGAGACCTCACCTTAATCCTCTCCTAAGAGGAGAGGAAACGAAGAGAAGCTGTGGATTTAAGTTATTTTCTGAAGTCCCTTCCCCTTTTAGGGGAAGGTTAGGATGAGGTCTGAGCAAGAATCTCATAGACCTCCTCATGATAGACCTCACCTTAATCCTCTCCTAAGAGGAGAGGAGACGCAGAGAAGACAATCGAGAAACTTCCTTATTGCATTTATTAGCTTATGCTTCTTTTCCGTGGCAGTTTTTGTACTTCTTGCCGCTGCCGCACCAGCACGGGTCGTTCCTGCCGATCTTTTTGTTCTCCCGCTTTATGGGCGAGGTCACACCCTGTCCCGGAGGAGGCTGTGCTGCAGGAGCAGCCGGCATGCCCGCCGGCTGTGAGAGATTCAGGTTGAATTTCAACGGCATTCTCTGGGCGAGCGTCAATCTCTTCTCGTCTTTTTCTTCTATCTGGATCTTAAACAGCCTGGTTATGGATTCTTCCCGCACCTGGCCGAGCATGAGCTGGAACATGTCGAATGCCTCTTTTTTGTATTCTATGAGCGGGTCTTTCTGCGCATAGCCCCGCAGCCCGATGCCCTCTTTCAGGTGGTCCATGTTAAGGAGGAAGTCCTTCCAGTTGCTGTCCAAAACCTGCAGGAAAATAAACCGTACAAGATCGGCAAACGAGGTGTCCGGCAGCGTTTTTTTCTTTTGCTCGATAAGTGCCTTTGCCTGTTCGACGATCAGGTCTTTCAACGCGTACGCTGAACTATTTTGTTTCTGTTCGTCGGACAGGGACAGCTTCAATGAAAGCATACCGTCCAGTGCGTTGTTGATCGCGTTGAAGTCCCATTCTTCGGGCCTGTCCGGATTCTCGATGTGTTTGTGCAGAATGTCGTCTACCGTTTGCTCGGTCATCTCCGCGATGATCCCGTCGAGGTTTTCTCCTCTCAGGATCTCTTTACGCTTCGCATAGATGACTTCCCGCTGCTTGTTCATGACGTCATCGTACTCAAGAAGCTGTTTCCTTATT
>JAKAHI010000262.1 GCA_021815065.1 bacterium
GGCGGACATTCAAAAGTACGGGTATCTTGAAATACCGAAGCATATCGTCAATCCGGTTACGGAATTGGGCAAAGAGCTCGGCTACGGTGAGGGCTATAAATATCCTCACGATTATGAGGGCGGGCACGTCGAACAACAGTACCTGCCGGACAAGCTGAAAGACAAACGTTATTACCTGCCCAAGGACATCGGATACGAAAAGATTATCAAGGCGTACCTGGAGAAGATAAGAAATAAAAGCTGATCGTGCCGCAGAGGTGTCCGCGGGAGCGCCTGTGCCTGTACACGCTCGTTGATGACCTGCCGGCAGTTTAAAAAGCTCACCCTATGGAAAGCTGTCAACTCGGTTTATAACCAAAGCAGGGGCGAATGATCGTTCGCCCCTGCTTTTTCAACCTCAGTAATTTCCGCCGCCCGGGAATACCGGACCCGTGTAAGGCCAGTACTCCGGCCCCTGTGTGACGCCCACTATCTCGGTCACCGTGCCGTCTTTATTATTCGAGACCCAGACATCGCCAAGCGCATCTATGGCTATGCCGTAGGGTTGAAAGCCTACGGTATAGTTTGCGACGATTGTACCATCAGGTCGCAGTTCTGTTACCGTACCCGGACTTCTTTGGTACGGATCATTGCCGTAATAATTAACAACCCAGACGTTGCCGGTTGCGTCTATGGCTATGCCGTAGGGGGCAACGCCCCCCACAGTATACGTCCCGATGGTCGTGCCCGTGGGGCTTAATTCCGACACCGTGTTGCTACCGTAATTTGCCACCCAGATGTTGCCGGTTGTGTCTATGGCTATGCCACTTGGATATATTCCGACAGTAAATGGCCCGCCTACGGTCGTGCCCGTGGGGCTTAATTCCGACACCGTGTTATCCATTAAATTCACAGCCCAGATATCGCCGGATGCATCTATGGCTATGGCGTTGGGAGAGGTTCCAACAGTAAATGGCCCGCCTACGGTCGTGCTCGTGGGATAGAGCTCGGAGACCGTGTTGCTACCGGAATTTGCCACCCAGATATTACCGGATGTGTCTATGGCTATGCCGTAGGGAGAGGTTCCAACAGTAAATGGCCCGCCTATGGTCGTGCCCGTGGGGCTTAATTCCGACACCGTGTTGTTGCCCCCGTTCGTTACCCAGATGTTGCCGGTTGCGTCTATGGCAACGCCTTGAGGCGCAACGCCCACGGTATACGTCCCAATGGTCGTGCCCGTGGGACTGAGCTTGGAGACCGTTTTTTCACCGGAATTTGCCGCCCAGATATTACCGGATGCGTCTATGGCTATGCCCTCGGGCTTATAGCCGACAAAAAAGGTATTGGTAACGAGCTGAGAGACCGTGCTTAATACCGTTGTACCGGTAATGCTCGCCGAACCATCATCAACGGTTACTGTTATATAGCCAGTTTCATTATATGCTGTGGGCGCTGTGATCGTTGCGGTTGTTCCGTACCCTGCTACCTTCCAGCCGTTCGATGCTGCCCATGTATAGTTCAGGGTCACGCCGGCCGGAGCGTATGCATTGACGATAGCTGTTGCCGTTCTGTTTGGGAGCAATGTGTTGGGTGTTGCGCTCAGGCTGCTGATTACAATCCCGTTCGGGCCTGCAACTCCCTGTGCCCCTGTTGCGCCGTTCTTTCCCGAGCATCCTGCAATCATCAGCATTGCTATTGATGAAAGAAATAAAAATGTTGTTACCCTTGCTTTCATAATACCTCCTTTGGTATTTGTATTGAAGAACTAAGACGTAAACAGCGGGTGAGCTCCCATTCAACTGTTTTGTTCGTGATTCTTATTAATCGTTGACCTTTAAATAAATATTTCATTGAACTGTCAAGTGTTATAATGAAGAAATTATTATATATTAAAGTCAGTTAATCACGCTCTTGACATGCAATGACATGAATTGACACACAAATTTCTTAACCAATCTGTCTGCTGATAGGCATCAATAAAGGCTTACAGAACATTATCAAATAATTTCCTTGACGCATATCTGCTCTATCCATATTATAATTTATAAAATGGATAAACAATTTATTTGTATTACAGCTACTTATGCATGTCACATCTCGCAAGCGGATAAAAATGACATGTATTGGCACGGTTTGACATGAAAGATGCTATTCATTCGCCATTCAAGGTGGTGCATATGTGTTCGCCTGCTATTTTCTGTCTGGGGTCTGATCCGTATTTGGTGGAATAGCGGGGTTTGAAAATGAAACAAATCAGGAGGTTTTTATGGATATAGATAAATCTTTCGAGAAAAAACGCGGGATTGTTGAAAGGGAACTCGGAGACAAGCTATTTTTCCTTTTATGGTTTATAACCATTGGCCAGCTTGGTCTGATTATCTGGGAATGTTTGAACCTTATGCCATTGATTCTACCACCTTTAAATAGCTTGCTGGGACTTTCCGGGAAGATCGAGATAAAGGCAATTGAGCTGACCACAACCATATACCTTATTATCCAGCTCGCTTACATGGGGAAAAAAGAGATCACAAGATGGATCGGAAAATCAGGCACAGTACTTACCACCGACGAATACATCCGGAGGCTGAGGCGCGGTGATGTTGCTGTTCTGATATGGGGCATACTGTACATCACCGCCGGGCTGCTTGTTGCAGTCCATGTTATGGAACACATGCCCTCTGAACTCTCAAGGACATTCATTCAAGTCGCGGCCCTCTATACCGGTGCATTTATTTCAAAGTCGGCGTTCAAAGGAAGACAAAAACAAACAATGTCTGGCGACCATCCTATCAGGGCCCTCAGCGAACAGACGGCGCAGGCAAACGCGGATGAGGGCGATATTTCATTCAAAGAAAGGGAATTGCTGGAATTTATAAAAGGAAAAGAGTTTGTTACTGTACTGGAATGTGTGGGCCATATAAGCGGCTCCAGAAGTACGATAAACCGCTCGCTCAGGAAGCTGGTTGTCGCCGGCAATATCGTACGCACGGGGGGCGGCAAAAGCGCTGTATACTCGCTCAACAGGCCCGGTTAACCCGGATAATGCAATAAGGAGGTTTACTTATTCGCTCAATCCCGCGATCCACCTGATATCTATACATTTCCATATAGAAACGAGATTTCAGTCCTCTGTATGTTTATATGCAATTACCCGGTATGGTTTCCTCA
>JAKAHI010000263.1 GCA_021815065.1 bacterium
AGTTCCATAGCTATAAGATAATAGGGCAGCACCCGGTCGACCTTACCCGTGGCTATTGCCTCCCGGGGCATACCAAAGATAACCGCGGTCTCTTCGGACTCTGCTATCGTGTAGCCTCCCGCATCTTTTATCATTTCTATGCCTTTTTTGCCGTCATCCCCCATGCCGGTGAGCACGACTCCGGCGCACATCTTGCCGAACTCCTGGGCTGCAGAGGCAAACATTTCATTGACCGATGGTATAAATTTATCCTCTTGCCTGCGCGGTATCAATTTGAGTATCCTTTTATTGTCGAGGAACATTATCGAAATACTGTATCCGCCCGGGCACACGAAGATCGTACCCTGCCTGAGCGGCTCGTTATCCTCCGCTTCCTTGACACTGAGACTTGTATACTTGTTCAGTCTCTGTGCAAAGGTTGCCGTAAAGCCCGGAGGCATGTGCTGCGAAACGATAACACCGATCTTCATATTTTTATCCAGGCCAGATATCACCCTCTGCAATGCCGAAGGGCCTCCGGTGGAGGAACCGATTGCGATCAACTTGAACCCGGCATAAACGCCTGCAGGCTCGTTTCCTGCACCGGTAATCTTTACTATGGGTTTAGCCGCCGTATCTATGCCGAGACTCAGTTTTAAATTAATATCCGCTATTCTTCTCTGGACGTTTTTCAGATTAACGTTCCGTACGTTCAGCACCTTTTTTATAACGTCCTCTTTAATCGAGTAGAGTTCCATGGACGCTCTGTTTACCGGCTTTGGAATAAAATCAACCGCGCCGAGCTCCATTGCCTTGAATACGCTTTCGGAATCCGCTTTTGAGCTGATCACAATGGTCGGCGTAGGCTTTGTCCTCATGAGGATCCTCAGGAACGTAAAACCGTCCATGCGAGGCATTTCGAGATCCAGCGTTACAACGTCGGGGGCAAGGTCATTCAGTTTTTTCAGACCGTCCTCTCCGTCGGTAGCGGTACCGATAACCCTGATGGTACGGTTCGATTCCAGCATCGTCTTCAACGAGCGCCGGTTAAACGCCGAATCATCTATAATAAGGACTTTGATCTGATCGGTCATTTTTGCGGCTTCCTGTAAACAAGATCGTTCTTGAGCTGTACCAGCTTGAACAGACTGGTTATATTTATTAGAGACTCCGCGTGTCCCAGCAAGAGCCATCCGTTACTGCCGAGCTTGTCATAGAATTTTTCGATAAGCTTTTTCTTCGATTCAAGATCGAAGTATATGAGAACATTGCGGCATACAATCACATCCATCGATGAGAGCAGGTTAATGACCGTGCTGTCCATGAGGTTGATATGGGAAATTTTGATCATATTTTTGATCTCGTCTTTTATTTTCAGCTTATCCCCGTACGGCTCGAAATATTTTTTCTTGTAATACTCGTCGGTGACCCTGAAAGAAGCATTCCCATAGATTCCCTTTCTGGATATGGATAAAACTCTCTGACTTATGTCCGTAGCGTAGATCTCTATATTGAAGTCTTTATCTATACCGTATTCCTTTGCCATGATCGAGACCGTATACGGCTCCTCGCCGGTGGAGGAACCGGCACTCCATATCCGCAGCGATGGCCTGCTGATGTAGGATTTTTCTGCCTTTATAATCGGTATAATTTCTTCAAAGAGCGCCTTGAGCTGCAATATTTCTCTGAAAAAGTACGTTTCATTCGTTGTGAGCAGATCGACGACGATGCTCAATTCATCTTCCCGCTCCTTGTCATATTTCAGGAAGAAGTAATAATCCTTAAAGGAATTCAGTTTTCTTATGCCCAGTCTGCTCGTAAGCCTCGATACGAATATGTATTTTTGCTCATCGGAAAAGAAGATACCGCTGTACTCTTTTATAAAATCCCTGAGTCTGCGGAAATCATCATCCTCGAGATCAACAGCCGTATTGCTTGTATGCGTCAAAGTACTGTACATGGGTTCAGTGATCTTCCGTATGCGCATACCGTCCGAGAACGGACAACGCTTTCTCCCTGATTTTTTGCTCCGGACCCGAAGCGAGCCTCTTCAATATGCCGTGAGAAGTCTTGTTATTCGCCTTCCCCAGCATGTAAATGACCTCCATAACAATGTCCTGATCCTTGCTTGAAAGAACTTGTTCGATCTCACCGGTACAATCCTCGACAGAAATGTCCATGAGGACCTGGAGGGCTGACAGGACAACCGCAGGCGATTCATCTTGGATATACTGCGTCAAGATACCCTTTGCCTCTCCCGTCTGCGGGGGATGCTTGAGGTGCTTGATAATTTCTATCTTCACCCATTGATCATCGTCATTGATAAGCCATTTGACGGTATCGATAAATCTTTCCGGTATGAGGATGGCCGTTGTCCGTACCGCTTCAATTCTTACGTCCCTGTTTTCATCGGCCAGCGCCATCTGGATGTCTTCGCCGAAGTTGTTGAGTGATAGAGTACCGATCGACGCTATCATTGCCGCGCGCACGGCAGCCTCACTGTCATTGAGCAGTGTTTTTATGTCTTCAGCCATATCTTCTTTGTAAAAGCTTGCAACGAGTTTTGCCGCGGCAAGCCGCAACAGATAATCGCTGCTGTGCACCATACCATGGATCATGACCAGCGCCTGATCCGGAATATTCTTGCCGACCTTGACGAAGCTGTCGATAGAAGCGCCGGTTACCGCTTTATCGTCGGATCCCATCAGCTTTACCAGCAGTTTGAGACTGTTCGCATCAAGGAAGGTACCGAAGATGCGTGCAAGGAGCACGGGTATTTCCTCGGTTTCATCCGTCTCGAGGAGGTAGGATAACCCTTCCGGAGGTGCATCCGGAGAATCCGGTAATTGAGAAAGATAGAGAAGGCCTGCCTTGATCTGAGACACACTCTTGTTCCCGACGAGCAGTGCGACAACGTCAGACCTGACGGAATCACCCCGGTCTATCAGTGCCGCCACACACGCGACGGTAAGATCGGGATCGTCGGCATATTTCAGGATCGTCCCGAGAGCGCTTTTTTCGCCGGACCAGCCGAGGATCCTTATACCGGCCTTGACCGTTGCACTATCGACACTCGAGAGCATTTTTTCCATGATATACGAGTCATGGATGTTCGATTGCCGTACAGAACTTCTTACAAAAGCAGCATCCTGTTCGTTCAGGCTGTC
>JAKAHI010000264.1 GCA_021815065.1 bacterium
AACGGGGCATCTTTCAGATAGGTTTCAAGCTTGGCGAGTGATTGTTGTTTTACGCTGTCAGGCATATCCGGTTTCTGAATCATGGCTTCAAGCAGGCTTATAAAGAGTTTTTGTCTGTTCATAGCTACAACTCCTCCCTTGAATTATTTTTCTATCACGGTAAGAATATTTTGTCAGTAGAAAAAGGAACAGGTAACCCGGAAAATGCGTTTGAAAAATAAGGACGTTTAAGCGAGGACTTAAATCTCGTTTTAACTCCCTTCCCCCTGTCAAGGGGGAATGAGGGGGTTGTGGATCGCGGGATTGAACGAATAAGGAAACTTCCTTATTGCATTTTCCGGGTTAATTCTTGTCTTCAGTTAATGACTGGATCACCCGCAGGGCTTCACTGATGTGTTTGGTTGCATTAAACTGCGAAGAAAACACGTGCCGTACGATCCCCTTCTTATCGATAATATAGGTAACCCTGCCCGGCAGGAGTCCGAGCGTTGACGGCACTCCATAAAGCTTTCTGACTGTTTGATCCTTATCGCTCAACAGAATAAACTGCAGATTATACTTCAAAACAAAAGCGTTATGGGACTCCACTGCATCGGAACTTATGCCGATGACCTCTGCACCTGCCTGTTTAAACACATCGTAATTATCCCTGAAACTGCATGCCTCAGCGGTACAGCCCGGTGTTCCGTCCTTGGGATAAAAATACAGAACAATGATCTTCTTACCTATAAAATCCTTGAGCCTTACCTTATCCCCAGACTGGGAGTCAAGCGTAAAATCCGGCGCCTTATCTCCAATCTTAACGTTTCCCTTATTTGATTTTTCCTTATCACTCATGATCCACCATCCTCAATCTTCAACAACCTTCAATACAATCTTTCCTCTGACCCCGCCTTTTTCCAGCCTCTGCTGGGCAAGCGCTACATCCTTGAGCGGCATGACCGAGTCGATAACCGGTTTTACCCTGCCCTTTTCTATCAATGCCCGCAGGGCATCGAGTTTTGAGCGTTCACGCTTCATAAACAGGTAATTGACCGTAACATTTTTATTTTTGGCTGCATCAAGGTTAATGTTCGACGATACGATGCTGACAATCCTTCCCGAATGTTTTACGGCATCTACACTCTTCAACAAGGTCTCTCCACCCGCGGTGTCAAAAACGACATCGACGCCTTTTTGCGCTGTCTCCTTGAGAATAACATCGACGAAATCTTCAGCTCTGTAGTCTATGACACGATCGGCACCCAATTGCTTTACGAGTTCTTTATTATTGGAGCCGCAGGTCGCAAACACAAAGAGACCGAGCGCCTTTGCAATCTGTATCGCAAGAGACCCTACACCACCGGCACCCGCCTGGATCAATACTGACTCACCGGATTTTATATCAGCGACATCGACAAGGGCTTCAAATGCAGTACATCCCGCAAGGGGGATGCTTGCAGCTTCCCGGTGGTTCAGGTTCGACGGCTTGCGTGCAACAATAGCCTCATGTGCCGCATGATACTCCGCATAGCTGCCCTGCGCTCCGGAGATCTCCGGCGTATAGTAAACTTCATCTCCAACCTTAAAATCTTTTACCCGGCTGCCGATTGCCTCGACAACCCCTGAAACGTCATAGCCAATGATCGCGGGCGGCTTAACCCCTGCCCAGGAACCGGCCTTCCTTATTTTATAATCAACCGGGTTCACGGACGTTGCGTACACCTTTACCAGCACATCGTTCTCACCTGGCTTTGGTTTAGGTACATCCTGTTCTTTAAAAACCTCCGGTCCTCCAAACGCTGTAATAACCATAGCCTTCATAGTAACCTCCTTTCACTCATATCCTATAAAGATAACCATTCACTTCAGAGAAAAGAAGAACACGGCTATCGCATACAAACTTGTAACCAGGGAGATCTATGCCCCCTGTTTTATTTCAGCTTTTTCAGGTGCACGATAATCTTGTTATCCTTATCCTGGATATCAATAAGTTCGTGTCCCATCATGTCGCACCAGTTCTTAATATCCTTTTTAATCCCTTCATCAGTAGCAGCGATCTCAAGTACTTCGCCGACCTTCATCTCCTTTACAGCCTGAACCGTTTTCAATATCGGCATAGGACACAGCATTCCCACAGCATCCACGGTTTTATTTATATTCATACATTCCTCCTTATACAAAAAGATTTATCTTCGATTCCCTTGCATCTTTTATATAGGTAATCACGCCTGCGAATTCATCGATATCATCTACAAGGTCCTCCTTGGCGAGTCCCATAACTCCCATGGTAATGGTGCATGCAATCACCTTAACACCAAGTTGTTTTGCAGCAGAGTAGAGCTCCCTTACGCTCGGCATACTGTACCGTTTCATAAGTTTTTTCATCATCCATGGGCCCATGCCGAACATGTTAAACCGTGACATCGGGAGCTTTTCTGTTCCACCCTTGTTGAGGAGCGTAAAGAGCCTTTGCAGGATCCCCTTTGACTGGCTGCCCATTTTATCCTTCCTCAGAATATTCAATCCCCAGAAGGTAAACAGCATGGTTACCTCCATGCCCGAAGATGCCGCTCCGACTGCAATGTTGAATGCAGCCATCACCTTATCCATATCTCCGGAAAACACGACAATCGTAGCCTTGTCCGGTGTTGCTTTATCCATTTTAACCTCCTTTTACCCCGTTAAAAGGTATTACCCTTCACAACGGTAATACTATAAATTCACTGTACTTTACCATCAGAATGCATCTGCTTCTTCCTTCTTTCCAACAGGGGTCATTTATGCAGGCCGCACTCGTTTTTATTAAACCCTCTCCATCTGCCTGCACGGGAATCTTCACCCGGATTTACCGGATACGTACAGGGTTGACATCCTATACTCGGATATCCTTTATCATGGAGCGGGTTGTACGGTATATCATATTCAAGCAGATAACCAAGCACATCGTGGCATGCCCATTTTACGATAGGATTCACTTTGACGAGGTTGAACTTCTCATCCCACTCCACGGTTTTTGCGTTGGCGCGTGTCGGTGTCTGCTCTCTCCGTATACCGGTCATCCATGCCTGCAGCGTTGAAAGCTTCTTTTTGAGCGGGGCAACCTTTCTTATGTTGCAGCAGAGATCCGGTGTAATCTTCCATAGTTCGTCTCCGTACTGCT
>JAKAHI010000265.1 GCA_021815065.1 bacterium
AAATGTATAGATATCGGGTGGATCGCGGGATTGAGCGAATAAGTAAACCTCCTTATTGCATTATTCAAGTTAACGGGGTTTATTCCGCAATAATATATTCCATCAACCCGAAGAGCAGGAGTGAATCCCTTTTTAACCTGCGCACGTTTGCGAACCCTGCCTGCCTGAGCAATGACGGGATCTCCCCGTTTATATTTGAATCAATGGCGTCACTGTTTGAATAGGCGTATTTTTCGAAGAACAAAAATGGAGATGCCATCAGCTTTATAAAGGCATTCGAAGGTTCCCCTATATCAAATATAAGGAATTTCCCGCCCTGTTTCAGGACACGCCTGATCTCCCGGAACCCCTGTTTCTTTACGCTTACGGGAAGGTGGTGCGCCATGAGCGTGGAATATGCCTTGTCGAAGGCTGCGTCCTTAAAGGGGAGCTTTTCTATCGCAGCAAGCCTGAAATCAATCGTTAGTTTCAGCTTATCCGCCTTATGCTTTGCCACTTCGATCATGTTCGCAGACGGATCGATACCGGCAACCATGCCCTGCGCCCCGACCAAAGGTTTGATCAGGCAGGCAAGCTCTCCGGTGCCGCAGCCCACATCAAGGATATGTTCACCCTGCTGCGGAGGTAACACCTTGAGCGTCTTCATGCTGCGGTACCTGCTGACCGTAAAGAAGTCAAAGGTCTTTGCAGGGTGTCTTAATATATTGCCTTCCGTTTCCAGGTCTTTTACCGTTTCTTTATTATGCATCTTAACCCTCCGTATCTTTCTTCATAGCTTTTTTCCTGAGTCCTATCGGCATTTTTTCAATGGCATACCGCAGAGCTGTACGGGGCATCATTGTCTTGTTTCTCATGATGTAATCAAAAATTTCTTTCCGGTGTGTATGGCTCGCTGCCTTGAGCAGCCAGCCATAGCCCTTTTGTACCAGGTCGTCCCGATCCAAAAGCAGTATGTCGGCAATCTCCAGAATGTCCTTTAAAAAAAACCCTTTTTTAGCAGGAACAATGAGCGATACCGCAGATGCCCGGCGCATCCAGCGGTTTTTCGATGAAGCCCAATCTTTCAAACCCGAAACATATTCAGGATACATTTCCACAAAAGCGCCGATTGTATGATTGCAAAGGGTATCGCACGATGCCCAGTTACCGATGAAATTG
The DNA here is from genome assembly GCA_021815065.1 of bacterium. Taxonomy (GTDB): domain Bacteria; phylum JAMCPX01; class JAMCPX01; order JAMCPX01; family JAMCPX01; genus JAJYLM01. Next base: position 1,159 of record JAKAHI010000265.1, read on the forward strand.
TTTACCCATTTTTCGAATACTTTAAAATCCTCAGGTGTGAAATCCTTGCGCACAGAATAAGCCCAAAGGCATGCGATAAATGATTCTTCCATGTAGCCCGATCTCCAGAGCTCTTCGCATAAACCAAAAACGTCGGCTTTCTTTTTGTCGTTGATTTCTTTCAAGTATTTTTTTCCGGTTTTGATTACAACCGGTGTCTTCACGCCGTACAACCTGATCTTTTCCTTGAAAAAACGCTGGCTGCTTTTCAGGGTCTTCTTATCGATGCTTTGTTTCAGCTCACGTCGGACTTTATTGATTATACCGCTCATTGTTTGGTTTCCCGGCTCCTTGCATGCCTCCATAGTATATCGCTTATGTAGACAGTCCCCTGCATGTTGTCAAGCCCGCTTTTCCCTGAACGCCTGCTGCGACTGCTCAATATTGACGGACAATCAAAACAGCTTTCCCCTCATTGCCTGTATTGCAAACGAGCCGAAGAGCAGTAAAAAGACAGCGGTGAAGATGAATAACAGCGGGAAGGTCATTTTCACGGGCGCCTCCATGGCAAGCTTCTCCGCACGCTGGAACCGCCTTGTCCTGTACTCCTGCGACTGTATCCTCAGCGTCCTGCCAAGCCCGGACCCGAGCTCATCGCTCTGGATGATCGCATTGACGAGCGAAGTGACCTCAGGCACACCGACACGGCCTGCCATGTCGGTCAAGGCCTGCTTGCGTGCTTTTCCCATTCTCAATTCCTGCAAAAACTGGAACAGCTCTCTACTGAGTATGCCCTCTCTTGACTTCTCGACCACCCTGCTCACACTGCCCGTTAGATCAAGACCTGCTTCGATGGACAGGGTTAGCAGGTCGAGGATGTACGGAAGCTCCTTGAGTATCGCTACCCTCCGTTTCTTATGAAGCTCCCTGATCCATAGGTCAGGATAAAAAAATCCGGCAACGGAAAGTACGAAAGTAACGGTGATCGAAAACCCGAGAGCCAGTGAAACGACAAGCATACCGGTACTCGCAAGCTCCTTCAGCGCCAAAAACTCCTCGGGCGTGAGACAGAGTGGCTCCCCTGCAAACAAAAGCCGTTTCTTCACCCTGCTGAAATAGCCGGATAATTTATCCTTCTTTGGATGCATGCTTATCATAAAGCCCGCTGCCTTTACAAAAAGCCTGTACAGCGGGGATCTCATGCATGCTTCACGATCGGGTTTTATCCTGCCCTGTTCTTTTACCGCATCTTTATCGAGCAACGCTGTAACTATCATATACCCGCATAGACCGATGGAAAGGCTTGCAAGTACGATATAAACTATCCTCATACATCTATCCTTATAATCTTGGCTATGAAGAACGCCCCGATGGCCTCGAATAGTACAATTATAAACAGGATAGCCCAGCCAATCGTGTCATTGAACAGGGGCATAATAAGATTCGGGTCAAGTTTGTAAAGGATAAACCCGAGTGCAACCGGCATAAGCCCGATGACAATGCCTTGCATACGCCCCTGTGCTGTCAAAGCCTTGATTTTCCCCCGGATGGTATTGCGCTCGCGCAGTGTGTCTGCAATCGTATCAAACATCTCGGACAGATTGCCGCCGGTATCTTTTACGACATTCGTGGCGGTTACAAACAGTTCGAGGTCTTCGCTTTCGATCCTTGTACACAAATTAAGCAGAGATCGTTCAAGCGGAACTCCGAGCGCGACCTCCTTACTTATCATAGATAATTCCTGCGACAATGGTGCAGGATATTGCAACGCCACCCGGGCAATTGCCTGCTGGAGCGAAAGTCCCGATTTTAATGCGTTGCTGATAACGCCTATTGCATCTATGAACTGTTTGTTGAACAGATTGAGGCGTCTTTTGCGCATGAATTTGATCCAAAGTTTCGATATGAACAAGCCGGATGGAGAGCATAACGCGCCTAAAAAGATGCTGGATGTAAGGATGGAGATAAGGACAAACATCGTAA
>JAKAHI010000266.1 GCA_021815065.1 bacterium
AATGATCCCGGCATTGTCCGGAAGCGGACCGTTACGATGTTGCTGCTCTATATCGATGACCGCATTACCCGTGAATTCCGAGAAGAAGCAGCTCCTGTGTCCCGTATGACAGGCAGCGCCCGTTTGATCGATCCTGACCAGTATCGCATCGTTATCGCAATCGTACCTGAGCGATTTGAGGCGTTGGAAATGACCCGACGTTTCTCCCTTGAGCCAAAGGGACTTCCTCGAGCGCGAATAGTAGTGTACCCTGCCCGTGGATAGCGTCTTTCTTAAGGCCTCTTCGTTCATGTACGCGAGCATCAGAACATCGTTTGTCAGATAGTCCTGCGCAATCGCCGGTACAAGTCCCTTCTCATCGAACTTTATTGTTTTTATGAATTCGTCGATATCCATTTATACCGGCCTTATCGCCACACCTTTATTCTGTAAATATGTCTTGAGTTCTTTTATGGAAAGCTCCCTGAAATGAAACAGGCTTGCAGCGAGACAGGCATCCGCACCGCCCCTGACAAACCCTTCGTAAAAATGCTCCATGTTCCCTGCACCCCCAGATGCTATGACCGGTATACCCACCCTTTTTGTTATCTCTGCAGTAAGCTCTATATCATAGCCGGATTTTGTTCCGTCCCGGTCAATACTTGTGAGCAGGATCTCACCTGCACCGGCGTGCTCCATCTGTTGTGACCATTCCACGGCATCTATGCCCGTAGCCTTTCTTCCTCCGTATATGTAGACCTCCCACGCCACGCTCTTTCCCCCTTCGGTAGAGGCGGATATCCTCTTCGCATCTATTGCCACCACGATACACTGGGCGCCAAAACGGTAGGAAGCCTGTTTAACGAAGTCCGGATTAAGGACTGCCTGTGTATTGATCGATACCTTGTCCGCACCGGCACGCAGCAGTGTTTTTATATCGTCGAGTTCATTGATCCCTCCGCCCACAGTGAGAGGCATAAAGACTGCGTCGGCTGTCCTCTCCACAGCATCGATCAGCGTCGACCTGTGCTCGCTCGATGCCGTTATATCAAGGAACACAATCTCGTCCGCGCCTTCCCGGTCATACACAACGGCATTGTCCGCCGGGTCCCCTGCGTCCCTCAATGCAACGAATTTGACGCCCTTTACAACCCTTCCGTCCTTTATATCGAGACACGGTATTATTCTTTTCGTAAGCATTACTTAACAGCCTTCATTGCATCGATTAATTTTATTGCACCCGTGTACAATGCCCTTCCTATGATGACGCCGGTAATGTTCTTATTGCGCAGGTGTTTTATATTTCGAATATCGTCGATGTTCGATACACCGCCGGATATGATCACCGGCTCTGATACGCCGTCGAGTGCCTTTTTTATTCTTTCGGGTTCTACGCCGCTGAGCGTGCCGTCCTTATAGATGTCTGTAATGATAAATGCATAAACCGGAGCATCACTGAATTTTTTAATAAAATCATAGGAAGAGACATTACCTGTCTGGGTCCATCCCTTGATTGCAACAGCACCCGAAAGTACATCTACACCTATGGATATTTTGCCAGGATACTGTTTTGCAATCTTTATCACTTCTTCCGGGTGTTCATAAGCAAATGTAGTTATAACGATGGATCTCGCGCCATGCTCTAAATAATATTCAACCATCGTGCGGTCGCGCACCCCCCCGCCGATCTGTACAGGTACATGGACAGCTTTCAATATGCCTTTAATATAATCTCTATTCACCGGTTTGCCGGTAACGGCAGCATCGAGATCTACTATGTGAAGCATATCAGCGCCTTCTTTTTCCCATTTTAATGCCATTTCCACGGGATCATCGCCGTATACATCAACGCGGTTGAATGACCCTTGCCATAACCTCACACATTTGCCCGATTTTATGTCTATAGCAGGTAATATATTCATCTCAACCCCTATAATTTATGAAATTCGAGAGCAGCCTTAACCCGTTTTTCTGGCTCTTCTCCGGATGAAACTGTGTAGCTACGACATTATCCTTCTGAACAACGCTGGTGAAATCGATGCCGTAATCCGTGGTGCCGATTGTAACGTCCTCAAGAGGTGCCGGATAATATGAATGCACAAAGTAAAAATAGCTCTTATCTTTGATACCTTCGAACAAAAAGCTTTTTTTCCCCTGTTTCACCGTGTTCCAGCCCATATGCGGTATCTTCAGTCCCTTTCCGGCGAGTTGCTCATGATCAAACCCTTTAACGCTGCCTTTCATCAACCCAAGGCCTTTTACACCCGGGTTCTCATCACCGCCTTCAAAAAGCATCTGCATACCCAGGCATATACCGATCACGGGCCTGCCTTTTGCAATGAACTGTTTTACAGCGTCTTCGATGCCGTACGCCCTTATATTATTCATACAGTCGCCGAATGCTCCGACACCCGGTATTACCAGTTTATCCGCCTTCGAGATTGCATCGGGATCGTTCGATATCACGGAGGATGCACCTATAGATGCAATCGCCTTTTCAACACTGCGCAGGTTACCCATCCCATAATCAACAATAACTATCATGGTTATCTTCTTTTAATGTAAACTTTTTCAACGATTTGAACGGTTTAAACTTCCCATGTCTTATAAAACTCCCTTGGTGCTCGGTACGTCCTTGTCCGTAACTTTTACAGCCTGCCGCATTGCCCTGCCTAACCCTTTGAAACAAGACTCTATGATGTGATGTCCATTGTCTCCATACAGCATATTGATGTGCAGGGTAATCCTTGATCTGAATGCAAATGCCTGAAAGAACACCTCGAACAACTCAGAATCCATCTCGCCGATCTTTTCAGGAAGCTGAACAGACTTATAAACAAGGAACGGTCTTCCGCTGATATCCACAACTACCTGCGACAGTGCTTCATCCATCGGGGTTGCTGCGTGACCAAACCTGTGTATACCGGTTTTATCCGAAAGGGCTTTAAAAAAAACTTCGCCGATACTGAGGCCGGCATCTTCCACGGTATGGTGAAGATCGACATTTACGTCACCTGATGCTTTGAGCTTAAGGTCGATCCTCGAAAAGAAGGTAAACAATTCAAGCATGTGATTCAAGAATCCGATGGGTGTATTGATCTCGGCCTTAC
>JAKAHI010000267.1 GCA_021815065.1 bacterium
GGTAAGATGCCGTTCAAGCCGGGTCGCAAGAATGAATTCCTTGAGCTTTCTTGTAATGGTTTTTTGCGGCGTTAAAAGGAGTGTTTTCACCAGTTGTTGAGTAATCGTACTTCCCCCCTGTACGATCTGTCCTGCCAAAAGGTCTTTTATGGCCGCCCGTAATATGGCTTCATAATCGACACCTCCATGCTGGTAGAACGTTGCGTCCTCCGCCGCTATAAAAGCTTCGGGCACGTACTTTGCCATTTGATCCAGAGTTACGGGTATACGGCGCTGAAGAAAGAATTCTCCTATCACCGAGCCGTCATCACCGTATACATCCGTTACAACAGATGGCTTGTAATCGGTTATCGTGTTTATTTGCGGTACATCCGATGTTATATAAAAATACCAGATTATAGGCAGTAGTATGCAGAACAGCAGTATTCCGGCAAAGAGCAATTTCTTTTTTCTTCTTCTGCTCTGCTGCGGTTTGTCGTCCTTTTCTTTTTGTTCGTCCTCCGGCGGTTTGTCCATTGTATTTTCTGTCATTCTTGAGCCTCTTTTCAATAAAAGTTTAAGTTAATAGCCTTTGTTTTTCAAGCTTATTCGTTATGCATAGGGTTGAAGAGTAAAAGCGTGCAGGTTTAGGGTGTTTTTTCTTTCCCAAGAAGCTTAAGGTCTTCTATCCTGTCAATCAATGCTAACTTTATCCTGACATATCCGTACGGTGTTTTGCCGTAGCATATCAGGGAACCATCGACGAATAGGGAAAGCTGCGTATTGTCTTTCAGATGAACGATAGCCATCAGGGGATTGTTGTCCAGCTTTTCCATCAGTACCTTGGGAGCGTCCGTTGTTTTTGTGAAAGATATAGATCTTATATTCTTCAGCGGTATAACGTTCAGGATCAGTCCTTCATAGCCTGCAATGTAATCTTTACCATCGATACTGGCGTGTTCGACCGTTGTTCTTACCCCAAGGTTATCTGTTATGGTAAGGCTAATATTGGCTGAGGGCATTGGTATATACCCGACGTCGCTCTGGAATATACCCATTGCACTCGCCCTGTGCGTAAAAAACGTCATAACCGTTAACACACATGCTGTATATAATACTCTTTTCATTAAGATACACCTTCTTAAAAGACTTGATACTTGAGACAAATGTATTATATTTATTAACATATTGCAAGCTAAATATTTTAATAAAGTCCTCGAAAGTACTTTATTCATACGTTTCATGCAGGTAAAGACCGCTTGGTTGACTTTCTTATTGTTTTTGTGTATCATACAGCAAGTTTTGCAAGGAGGCTTGTAATGTTTAAGGTAGGAGATATCGCTGTTTATCCTGCTCATGGAGTGGGGAAAATAGTTGCCATAGAGATAAAAGAAGTGGCTGGAGACAAATATACGTTTTACGTGATGAACATACTTGAAAATAACATGAAAGTTATGGTGCCGACAAACAATGCGAACGCAGTTGGATTAAGAAGGGTAATATCCAATGATATGGTGCCGAAGATTTTCGATATATTCAGGGAAAAAAGGATAACGGTCGACAGCCAGACATGGAACAGAAGGTTCCGGGAGTATACGGAAAAAATAAAGACAGGTTCTGTATTTGAAATAGCAGAGGTGTTAAAGGATTTGTTTTTACTCAAAACGCAAAAGGAGCTTTCTTTTGGTGAAAGAAAATTGCTTGACACGGCAAGGAATCTTCTTTTAAAAGAATTGGTTATTGTAACAGGCAAAGAAAAGGAGATGCTCGAAAAGGAAATAAACAGTATTTTTGGAAAATAATTTTATTTTTTAAAAAAAGGATCTATCTTATTGTTATGGAAAGGATGAATAAAAATGGGTATTATTATATTAAGATTGGTGATCCTGATTTTTTCAGGATTAGGCGGCTACATAATATTCCTGAAATTGCTGAACCAGCAGGGTTTGGCAATAACGGGCGCAGGGCTCGGTATAGCCTTTGGCTTATTGGCAATATTATTTGAGCGGCTTTTAAGAAAACAGCATATCAAAGCTATTATAGGCGGTTCCCTTGGATTGCTGGCAGGACTCATGGCAGGTAATCTGTTCACGTACGGAGTGTTGAGGGATCTGCTCGATGAACCGTCCGTAAGCCTGTCGATCTATATCGTGGTAAATCTCTTGCTAGGCTATATGGGGCTTATAATAGGTGCAAAGAAGGGGATAGAGTTTGATGTCAGCGAGCTCAAAACAAGCGCAACCCCTGCAAATACTGCAGCAAGCTACAAATTGCTTGATACATCCGTAATTATAGATGGAAGAATAGCAGATGTTTGCGAAACCGGTTTTATAGAGGGAGTATTTCTTATCCCGCAGTTTGTACTTCAGGAACTCCAGTACATCGCCGATTCAGCAGACCCGCTCAAACGTACCAGAGGAAGGCGCGGTCTGGATATATTGAAGCGGATGCAGAAGATGACGGATCTCGAGGTAAAGGTAACGGATCAGGATTTCCCCAAGATCAAGAGTGTCGATGCAAAGCTTGTCGCTCTGGGCAAGAAGTTGAATGCGAAAGTCATAACAAACGATTTTAACCTCAATAAAGTGGCAGAGCTGCAAGGTGTCACGGTGCTGAATCTGAATCAGCTTTCCAATGCACTGAAACCCGTCGTCATCCCAGGCGAGTTCATGAAATTAAAGGTGATAAAAGAGGGGTCCGAATCCAACCAGGGGGTTGCATACCTCGACGACGGTACCATGGTTGTTGTGGACAACGGCAAGCGGTTAATCGGCAAAACTATTGATACCGTTGTTACAAGCGTCCTGCAAACAACAGCAGGCAGGATGATTTTTGCAAAGCCAAAGGAAGATAACGGGGGTAGCCAGCATCAGTAGTATGCGCATAACAGCTATAGTCCCTGCTGCCGGCAGGGGAAGAAGGCTGGGGTCCTCAGTTCCAAAACAATTCATAGAAATAGACGGAAAACCTATACTTATCCACAGCTTACAAACCATTGATAGCGTTGAAGAGATCAATGAGATTATTATTTCAGCACAGACTTCTGAAATAAACACCATTCAGAAACTTGTCCAGGACTTTCATATAAAAAAAGTTTTGGATGTTGT
>JAKAHI010000268.1 GCA_021815065.1 bacterium
CAAATAAGGACACGATAATCGTATGCAAGATTTAATGACGGAGGAAAAAACTCTCGACCAGAATAATTCATTCGGTGTCGTTGTTGTGGGCGGCGGTGTGTCGGGTACTGCGGCCGCGCTGGTATCGGCACGCAGCGGCGTACGTACACTTTTGATAGAGCGGGATACATATTTAGGAGGTATCGGGTATACAGGATTGCTCCAGCATATATGCGGGTTATATCCGAACGGTGAAACTTTTCCGACCGGAACATTGAACCAGGGAATTGTTCAGGAAATCATCGCGCACCTGGCAAAATTATCTCCCCAAAAGACGATAAAAAAGATGGGGCTTGTTTATGTGCTCCCTTACTTCAGAAGGGATCTTTTATCGGTTTTTGATTCACTGTGCGGCAATGAACGGGATCTGACTGTTTTGCGTGCTACGACGGTGCTCTCTGTGGAAAAAGCAAACACAGAGATAACGGGGCTCGTCATAAACCGCTCTCATACCGCATACAAAATATTTCCCAGGGTCGTTATTGACTGTTCCGGAGACGGCGTTGTGTCTGAAATGGCAGGGGCATCTTTCGAATTGCTGCCACAAGAACAGCTTCAGATGTCAGCCTGTACGGTTCACTTGAAAGGTATTCAAGATAGAGACGAGCTTCTTGCCATCAAAGTTTCCTATTATCTGTCGGATGGCGTACGAAAACATATACTGCCTCCTCTTTTGCGGTTTTCGACGTTTACTCCGGGAGATTCGCCGGACGAAGGCTATTTAAAAGTAAACGTAAGCGGTTTGCAAAGCAAGGATCGGGACAAAAAGGCTTTTGAGTATGCCTCTGCAGTGCATCATTATCTCTCGAATATGATCCCGGTATTGAAAGGATCGTATCTTGCAGGCAGTTCTATGAGGGTTGTGGATCGAGAGGGGAGAAGGGTTCTCGGAGAATACATCCTTACGGACGATGATGTAATACATGCAAGGAAGTTTGATGACGGTATTGCAAAGGGGGCATGGCCCATAGAGCTGTGGGATATGCATAAAGGCCCCGTTTATCGATATGTTCGATCCGGTGATTATTATGAGATTCCGTTGCGATCTTTGAAGGTCAAAGGAATACCGAATTTATTCGTTGCTGGACGTTGTATTTCCGCATCCCATGAAGCACTCGGTTCAACCCGGGTCATGGGCACATGTATGACCCTGGGGGAACAAGCAGGCATTGCGGCGTCATTCAGGGTTAGGAACAGTATGTATTCAAGATACGGCAATGAGTCTTTGCACACATCGCTATGAATATTTTTAATAGTATAAAGCAGGAGACGCAGTTCTTTAGCGGTAAGACGGCATTGATAGAAGGTGATATTGAGCTATCCTATGGAGAGCTCATTTCTCGCGCTGAGGCCTTTACCGCGGTCTTAGCTGAAAGCGGTATAGGACAGTTTCACAGGGTGGGGTTTCTTTGCGGAGACGGCATCGATTATATTATTGTTAGTCTGGCTCTTTTGTCGTTGTCTTCGGTGGTTGTTCCCATCTCCGTGGAACAGACCGCTGATGAGATCGAGAGCATTATCAACACCATGGCCCTTGATTTCCTCATATTTGAAAGAGGGGTATATCATCATCAAGATGCTCAGAGTCTTCAAACGAACGGGTTGCATAAAAAGGAACTTCACGTACTGAGAAGGCGCGCCGGAGGGGCGTTGAACAAGAAATATTATGAAATCAATCCTGCATTTATACGTTTTAGCTCCGGGACAACCGGGAAAAGCAAGGGGATTGTGCTGTCTCATGAAACCATTATCGAAAGAACCGATGCTGCCAATAATGGCCTTACGATATCTCCAGCCGACACGGTTCTCTGGGTGCTCTCCATGCATTTTCATTTTGTGGTAACTATCCTGCTTTTTCTTCGTCGTGCGGCAACCATCGTTCTCTGTGACAATTTATTTCCTGACTCGATGATACAGGCAATAACCACGCATAAAGTGACATTTTTGTACGCCTCTCCTTTTCACTATAGCCTCTTAAACCATTCCGAGTCTCTTTCCCGGGAATCTTTAAAAACAGTACGGTTGGCTGTATCTACGGCAATGAAACTCCCTGAACGTACCGCCCGCACGTTTTATGAGAAATCCGGCAAAGAATTGGCCGAGGCATTCGGGATTATGGAGGTAGGACTCCCCTTGATCAATCTCTCCGGCAAGAGCAGTGCGAGGGGTACCGTCGGTATGCCCCTGCCGGATTATGAAATTAAGATAGCCGATCCGGAGGAGGACGGGGTAGGAGAAATTTATATAAAAGGTAAAGGAATGCTCGACGCTTATTTTTCGCCATGGCAGGACCGGAACAGTATACTGGAAAACGGATGGTTCAAAACCGGTGATTTGGGTAAAATAGATTCCTTGGGATATCTTACCGTTGTCGGACGCGGGAAAAATATCATTAACTTCGCAGGAATGAAGGTATTTCCCTACGAAGTTGAGTCTGTGCTCAATCAGCACCCTTATATCAGAGAATCACTGGTTTACGGTGTGGATCACACACAGTATGGGCAGTTGCCCATAGCAAAGGTCGTTCTCAACCGGGACGTAAAAAAAACACCCGATTTGGATAATCTGCGGCGGTTCTGCTATGAGAGACTGTCGCCTTATAAGGTCCCAAAAAATTTTGAATTCGTCAGCTCTATACCAAAGACGGCCAGCGGGAAGCTACGGAGATGAGTGGGAATCGGATTGGTTCTTTGCGATAGTTCAACGGAAACTTTATCGGTGATTGTATCAGCATAATGCAGCACTGAATCCCTTATCTTCCTCTGCAGAGGAGAGCAGGGAAACCTGTATTTTCTTGCAAAAGGTGTATTTTTACGTTATGGGGATACTCATGCAGCAGTTGCTTTCATACATAATGCCGTATCTTAATTTTGTTCAGAACGCACTGGTGAACTATAACGGCAGGATAACGGATCTTGGCACGCAGATTATGTGGGGTGCGGTTGTGTTTTTAGCCCTGCTGTTGGCCATTCTGCACATGGTAAAAAGAAAAAGATCGCCGGCATTGGAATCAACCACCCTTTCTTTGGCAAAAAA
>JAKAHI010000269.1 GCA_021815065.1 bacterium
CATCGCTGTGGCTGCCGATGCTTATCATGATCGGGATTGTGTTCGTGCATCTCGTCCACGTAACGGACATCTGGAGAGCGGTGGATATGATGATAAGGCTCGGTGCAAATATTTTCTTCTGGTTCTTCACCCTGCTGTACGTGAGAAAGAAGAGCCATATGAAATGGATCATTATCGCAATGGCCATATCCGTGTTCATCGTATCCATGTACGGGATCATGCAGTTCTACGAGATCCTGCCGTGTCCGTACGATATATACGGCGAGAAGGACCCGTCGTCCACCATAGGTCTTACCAATTTTTCCGCTGAGTGGATGGTCGGGTTTATGGGGCTTTTAATCTTCGCGTTCTTCATGGAGGATTTCAACATCGAAACGAAGACGGTTTTGTTCTTCCTGTTTATCCCCTCGTATTTCTACTTCATCTTAACGAAGGCGAGGGCGGCATGGATGGGATTCATCCTCTCGAGTTTCGTTATGTTCGGTTTCCTGGCCTATCAGTGGATAAAGCTGAGAAAACAGAAAGGCGCTCCTGAGCAACAGCCGGTAAAGCAGAAGGCGGCATTGTCCCCTCCGGGTGTTTCAACAGGGAAGAGGGTGTCGGTCATAGTGACGTTCGCCCTGCTGGTAATCATTGGCGGTTCGATCCTTTCGTTTACGCACTTCGGAAAGAAAAAACAATTTGCAGCCGTGTATTCGACGATCAAGGATGTTGAAGAACCGCATACCAACAGTATAAAAGATATATACGATCTGCTTGTTTCTAAGATTACAACAAAGGACCCGTCCATCAATTTCAGGTTCATGGCATGGCGGAGTACCTACGACACATGGAAGCACAATCCGATACTCGGTGTGGGCATCGGCCAGGTAGAGGTTGATATCCATAAATACCAGGTACCCCAGCTTCAGCAGATCATATCAAAGACGTATCAGGTGTTTTCCGAATCCCACAATGACTGGCTGCAGATACTTGCAGAGCTCGGCATTATAGGATTTATAGCATTCGTGTGGATCGTCCTGAATATCGCGATAAAACTCCTAAAACTTGCGAGACGAAATACAGCACATGAAGATAAGTTCCTTTTGTCGCTTGCCATCGGCGGCGGTATCATGGGTATTCTTGTAGCCGCGATTTTCAGTTTCCCGCTGCAGGAGCCTGCTTCGAGTATGTATTTCTGGGGGCTGATAGCGTTGGCCGACGTTATGTACAGGGGCTTTGATGACGAGGATGCGCAGGCCGATGCGAGAAAGCAAAAAAGGATTGCCGCACCTCCGATGCCCGCATACCTGCTTGTCGTCGACCCTTCCGCAAAAGGCAGGATACCGGTTGCATTGAAACAGCTTGTTTTGATAGTGGCCATCAGCCTCAGCGTGTTCTCCGTTTTTGTATTGCCCATTTATGCAGGGCGTACCGCGGTGGCGGAGAACCATATCAAAGACGGCGTCGCATTCAGGAACAGGCGGGATTTCCCTGATGCCGTCAGAGAATTCAATGATGCGATAAGTCTGAACCCGTTCGAGTACATCTACTACTTCCATAGGGCCATAGTACTGTTCAACACCGGGGAGCTGCAGCAGGCAATATCCGATCTCGATCAGTCCCTGAAGCTCAGCCCTTACTTCGGCCTTGCGTACAGACTGAGGGGCGGCGCATATTTCGCCATGGACAACTGTGCAAAGGCTGTGCCTGATTTCGACAAAGCACTGCATTTCCTTCCTCCGCTCGTGAATGAAATAGGAAACCAGGTTGTTGCCTGTGATGTCAGACTGAATAGGTTCGACGACGTACTCAAGATCGCAGCGCTTCAGCTGAAATTCAACGCCAATGATAAAGACGCTTATTATAATATCGGCAATGCCATGTTCCTGAAAGGCGATTATAAAGATGCGCTCGCGAACTACGAAAAGAGCGTACAACTGGATCCGTCTTTCCAGGGCGGCTTGTTGAATATGGCAATGACCTACTACTATGAGAAGGACTTTAAGACCGGCAACGCATATTTTGAGAAGGCAAAAAAGCTGAATCCCTCAAACCCCATTCTGTGGTATGATCAGGCGGTCGGATTGGTGCTTGAAGGGAAAAATGCACAGGCACTGGAAAGCCTGAAAAAGGCCATCAAGATGAAACCGGACCTCAGGGTGTCGGCTCTCGAGGAGCCTTCTTTCGCACCGATCAGGGGCACGCCGGAATTCAAAAAGCTTATGGGTCCTAAACTCATGAACAAGTATGAGGAGATCGAAAAGCTCCAGGACATGATCAAGAACATGAAGGTGAAGCAGCCGGTTAAATAAGACGGAGAGCCCGGAAAATATAATAACGCGTTTTTTAAGTTAAAACTTTTCCGGTATAACGAGCTGGGCGCCGGTGTTGTCGATCACATCCTGAACAGAGACACCGGCTGCGAGCTCTTTTAAGAGCAGGCCCTTCTCCGAAACATCAAGCACACAGAGGTTCGTTATGATCATGGAAACACACCGGTACCCGGTCACCGGATAGGTGAGTTCCCTGACGAGCTTCGGTTTACCGTCCTTTGTGGTGTGCGACATCATGATGATGATCTTTTTTGTACCGGCGGCAATATCCATTGCGCCGCCTATGCTCGGCAGCATGCCCGGGGCCGTCCAGTTGGCAAGGTCTCCTTTTTCCGAGACCTGATACGCGCCCATTATCGCAAGGTCAATGTGCCCGCCCCGCATCATGGCAAAAGAAATATCGCTTGGGAAAAAGCTCGCCCCTTTGATGCAGGTTACCGGCTGTTTCCCGGCATCGACGAGGTCGGGGTGTGCGGCGCCTTTTGGCGCAAAACCTCCCATGCCGAGCAGGCCGTTCTCCGTATGGAAGAACACCGTTTTACCGGCCGGTACGAAATCGAGCACGAGCGTGGGCATGCCGATGCCGAGATTCACATAAGAGCCGTCGCGGATCTCTGCTGCGGCACGCTGCGCCATTTCCTGTTCATTCATACCAGCGATCATATCGTTCTCCTTTGAGAATCCTCTGCACGAATATGCCCGGTGTATGGATCGTATTCGGATCCAGCATGCCCGGCTCAACAAGCTCTTCGACCTC
>JAKAHI010000270.1 GCA_021815065.1 bacterium
ATCTTGTCCGAAATCGTGTAAATGGCATGATAGACATACCAGCAGCCCGCCTTCCGTGCCAGGTTCAAAACCTCGGGTGTCGGAGAAATGGGGTGCGATACCCAGCGTTTGCCCATGCCTTCCATGGAGCGGAAAACCTCTTTCTCCCACTCCACATTCTGCTCCAGGGAATTATCCACGATGAACAAAAGGTCCGAGCTGCTTTTCATGTCGGAAACAACATGCTCGATGGGGCGCATGCGGTGCGTACGCCCTCCGAGAAACGGCACACAGCACGGATAGCAATTAAACCTGCATCCACGGGATGTCTGGACAAGGTCGACCAGTTCCCATCCTTTATATACATAATCTCTTTTTTTATTATACAGGTCCCGCCTTGGATTTGGAATTTTGGTAATATCCGGAAAGCCTGCCATGGAATACGATTTTTTGAGCCTTCCTTCCTGAAGATCCCGGACAACCTGCGGTAAGATACCCTCGGCTTCTCCGATGACAATACTATCCGCGTGCTGGATCGCCTCTTCGGGGCGCAGGGCAACATGCAGCCCGCCTATGATAACCGTTTTGCCGCGCTTTTTGAATTCCCGGGCTATTTCGTATGCCCGCGGTGCCTGGCAGCTCAACATAATGGATATGCCGATAACATCATAGTCCCCGTCGAAGTTTATGGGCTGAACATTTTCGTCGCATACGCTTGCTGCCACGGTATCAGGGAGGCTTGCCGCCACGGTTATAATCCCCAGTGGGGGCAGGGTGAATGGTGTTTGTGCGGGTAATTTCGGCCACGTCGGGAAGATTAAATGAAATTTCATATATGAATGTTCCTTGTAATGTTTTTATTCTTTAAAAGCATAGCTCTCCTATCAAATTAACTTACCATGGAAAAATTTGCAAGTAATAATTATTGTCCGCTTCTTGTACCACTTCATACGTACGTGTCAAGTCCCGGAAATGCTTTAAGAGAAAATACTTGAAAATCCAAATAATTTATGTTTTACTGATACAAGAGTACTTTAAAAGTGGGTATTAACCCACTTTTTTATTTGTAAAGCGGAGATTGGTTATGGACAAACATAAGATTATAGCTGAAAAGATTTATGATATAGCCGAGTATAACCTGACGAAAGCAGGTTATGAGGTTATCGATGTTGAGTACCGGAAGGAAAGAACCGGTAATGTACTCAGAGTGTTTATCGATAAAAAGGACAGGAGCAGGATTAGTGCGCAGGATTGTGAAAAGGCGACTCACCTGTTGAGCAGTGCGATAGATACAGATGCGGATATGCCGATTCACTTTTCTTACACGCTGGAAGTGTCGTCCCCGGGGTTAACGAGGGAGTTAAAGCGGAAGGAGGAATACGTGAGGTTCAGCGGCAGGGACATCAGGATCATAACGCGTCAGCCTGTCCTGAATCGGGTTGTTCTCGAAGGTACGCTCAGGGGTATGAAGGATGAAGATGTGTTGATTGATAATGACGGTACCGAGATTATGATACCGTACAGGTTTATAAAGAAGGCAAATTTAACATTTAAAGTATAGGGGGATAAAATGTTTTCCGAACTCACAAAAATTATAGGGCAGCTCGAGCGTGATAAAAGTATAGATAAGGTTATAATACTGAATGCGTTGGAAGCTGCCATGATAAGTGCAGCCAAGAAAACGATCAAGTATAATGCCGATATAGAGGCCAAGTTCAACGAAGAACTCGGTGAGGTTGAGGTGTTTGAATTCAAAGAGGTCGTTGAAACCATAACCAATGCCGACACGCAGCTTGACCTGGAACAGGCAAAGAAAATGGACCCCGACGCCCAGGTGGGAGATAGTGTCGGTATAAAGATAGATACCCAGAAGTTCGGAAGGATATCCGCTCAAGCCGCTAAACAGGTCATCTTGCAAAGGATGAACGATGCGGAGAAAGAGGTTGTTTATAAGGAGTTCAAAACCAAGAAAGGCGAGGTTGTTTATGGTGTCATCAGGAGGTTTGAAGGCAGAACAATAGTTATGGATCTCGGTAAAACAGAGGGTGTGCTACCGCCGACAGAGCAACTGCCTAAGGAGAACTTCCGGATGGGAGATAAAATAAGGGTTTATGTGCAGGAAATAAGAATGACAAACAAAGGCCCGAAAATTATCCTTTCCAGAACAAACAACCAATTCCTCGTTAAGCTGTTTGCAACGGAGGTCCCGGAAATAGCGGAAGGTATCGTCGAGATAAAAGCTGTTTCCAGAGAACCCGGCAATAAGGCAAAAATAGCGGTCTTTTCAAAAAACAAGGATGTCGACGCGGTCGGCGCCTGTGTCGGTATGAGGGGAGCGCGGGTACAGAACATCGTGCAGGAGTTGAGCGGGGAAAAGATAGATATCATCCCGTGGACAACGGACCATGCGAAATACATCATTTCCGCACTTGCACCGGCAAAGATAACCGAGGTTTCCGTTGATGAAGACGAGCGCTATATAGAAGTTATTGTCCCCGATGACCAGTTATCCCTTGCGATCGGAAGAAAAGGCGTCAATGTGCGGCTCGCAGCGCAGCTTTCCGGCTGGAAGATCGATATTAAGAGCGAAACCAACATAAAAGAGATAAAAGAAAAGGCCAAAGAAGCGTTTGCCGGATTTAGCTCGATTACTATAAAAACAGCTGAACTGCTGTATGGTTATGGCATAAAGTCCATGAAAGAACTTGCCGAAAGCCCGATGGATGTATTGATAAAAATACCGGGTTTTGATGAAAATAATGCAAAACAACTGAAAGAATCAGCAATAGAAGAATTGAAAAAAAGGTCTGAGAAAGAGGCTTCGGACAAAGACTCTGAGGCTGCTTCCCAGAGCAATTAAAAAGGGCAATTAAAAGGGATACGATGAAAAAAAGGGTACATGAAATAGCAAAAGAGCTTGATCTTTCGTTCAAGGATCTTACAAAAAAATTTGAAGAAATCGGAATCTCGGTGAAGAGCCATAACAGCTCGGTTGAAGAAAAAGATTTCGAAGCCTTGAAACAATTGCTGAAAAAAGAAAAAGAAAAGACCGAGGTAAAGCCGAAAACTATCCTGAGGAAGA
>JAKAHI010000271.1 GCA_021815065.1 bacterium
CCGTTACATCGTTACCGAGTGCCAGATCCACGCCTGCCATAATGAGCTGCCCGGGTTCAACATGCTGTACTCCTGCATGTTGTGCCAAAATCTTTTCTGTTATCGTCATTCCCATATTCAATTCCTTTCTGTTGTTTTTTTTACCTCTTTCCCCCTGTCAGGGGGCATTAAAAAGGCCGTCTTTAAAACCCTTTTATCTTATTTACCTTTTTCTGTTCAAGCTTATTCAAAGCGTTTATGTACGCCTTGGCGCTCGCAACAATGATGTCCGTATCGGAACCGGTTCCACTCACGGTATGACTGTCTTCTTCTATCCTGACCGATACCTCGCCCTGTGCATCCGTCCCGCCGGTTATTGCATTGACCTGATACCGCATAAGCCTGCTTTTGGTTTTTGTTATCGAGGTAATGGTCTTATAAACGGCATCAACCGGTCCGTCACCGCTGCCGCTCTCGGTCACGACGTTTGCGTCCATAGTTATCTTTACCGTTGCCGAAGGAAGCATATCCGTTCCTGAAGCGATATTCACGGACTCCAGTTTATACTTCTCCTCCCAGTGCAGGACCCTGTCCGCTACAATGGCCTCGATGTCCTCATCGTAAACCTCTTTCTTCTTATCGGCGATCTGTTTAAAGACAATGAAGGCGTTATCGATCTGCTCATCGGTTAATTCGTACCCGAGCGATTTCACCCTTTCCCTGAAGGCATGCCTGCCGGAATGCTTTCCGAGAACAAGCATGTTCGAGGGCAAGCCTATGGATTGCGGCGTCATGATCTCATACGTCAGCTTTTCTTTTAATACACCGTCCTGATGGATACCTGCCTCGTGTGCAAACGCATTGGCACCGACTACGGCCTTATTGGGCTGTACGGATATACCGGTAATCTGGCTAAGCAGCCTGCTGGACGGATAGATCTGTTCCGTAACGACATCGCTGTAACACTGATAGAAATTTTTTCTTGTTTTCAGTGCCATGACTATCTCTTCCAGGGCCGCATTCCCCGCCCTCTCGCCAATGCCGTTTATGGTACATTCTATCTGTCTCGCTCCCTCTTTCAGCGCTGCGAGTGAATTGGCGACACCGAGACCGAGGTCATTGTGGCAATGTACGCTGATAATAACGGAGTCCGGAGCTTTTATGTTTGTTCTCACATACCTGATAAGCTCCGCGAATTCGTCAGGGGTCGTATATCCGACGGTATCGGGAATATTTATGGTCGTTGCACCGGCATCGATTGCCGTCTGACAGACCTTCACCAGATAGTCTTTGTCACTGCGCGTCGCATCCTCTGCCGAGAATTCAACGTCGTCGACAAACCCTTTCGCACGCGCAACGGACTCTGCAGTCATCTGAAGCACCTCTTCCCTGGTCTTCTTCAGTTTTGCCTTCAGGTGTATATCGGATGTTGCTACAAAAACGTGTATTCTGGGCTTGTCTGCCGGTTTCAACGCCTCGTATGCCCTTTCGACGTCCTCCCTGTTGGTCCGCGCAAGCCCTGCAATGGTTATACCTTTTACCATGGAGGCCACCTCTTTCACGGCCTCGAAATCACCCACGGATGCTATGGGAAATCCGGCCTCGATGATATCCACATTCAACCGCTTTAACTGCTGTGCAACCTTTAATTTTTCCTGCATGTTCATGCTCGAGCCGGGGGATTGCTCCCCGTCTCTCAATGTTGTATCGAATATCAATATTTTATTATTCATTGTATCCTCCTTTTTTTCATTTCGTCCTCCTCATAAGAATCCCGCTTGTCCTGCTGATTTGATTGTTCCTTACACAGGGGGGATCCGTTTGTCTGAACCGGGTTTCAAAAATTAAAAAATGTACTATTCTAAATAGTTAATTTCTTTTCTCCCCTTTTGGGGAGTAGGAGGGCGATCAGACCGGATGCCGTGTAAATAATGAATATAGCGAATAACATCTTGACCGGCTCAAGCACGATCAACGACATCATTACTATTGCAAGCATCAAAAATGAAACAGGCTTTTCCTTTATCATGTCCGCATTTTTAAAACTTTTATATTTTACCGTACTTATCATAAGCAATCCTGAAATGAGTACAAGCAGCAGGATCGTAAAATGCTGAGAGAGTATAAAATCTATCGGTTTGTTCAATATGAGATCGATAGGATGCTTTATCATGGAAGAAAACAATACCTTTTTATCTTCGTCAAGACCTGTCGAGGGCGTAACATAAAGTAAAATGGTCGTCGTCACCAGCCCTGCAGCAGCAGGTGAAGGCAGGCCGTTAAAAACGCTCTTTTCAACGGTATCGATTTGGACATTAAATCTCGCCAGCCTTATCGCGGCGCAGGCTACATAGATGAATGCAATGACCCATCCGACCCTGCCGAACGAGCTCAGTGCAATGGAATATGCGAGAAATGCCGGAGCCACGCCAAAACCCACCAGGTCCGAGAGTGAGTCATACTCAACGCCAAAAGCGCTTGTGGTATGCGTCAGCCGTGCCACCTTCCCGTCGATGCCGTCAAAAAAGATGGAAAATATTATGGCGATTGCGCCATAAAAATAGTTACCGTTAAACGTCGCTATGATTGAATAAAAACCGGAAAACAGACTCGCAGAGGTAAACAGGTTGGGAAGCAGGAAAATGCCCCTGCTCACACCCCTTACCTGCCTCTTTTCCGTCCGGGGCTCTCTCTCGTGCGTCTTGTTTATGTCTATAATATTTTTTCCATTCATACATTATACGGCAATTATTGTTTCGCCTGCCGTTACCTTATCACCTATTCTTACCTTAATATCCCTATCAGGTCCAACATAAACGTCAAGTCTTGAACCCAACTTAATCATACCATATCTTTGACCGGTTGTCATCTTTGAGCCTTTGTCCACGTTACACACTATCCTCCGTGCAACGGACCCTGCAATCTGTACGACCACAAGCTTTCTTCCCTTGTCATCCTGCAGGAATAAAGCCGTCTGCTCATTGAAATCCGACGCCTTGTCAACGGATGCGATATGGAACATACCGGGATGGTACTGTTTATCAATGACAACACCGTTCACCGGGGACCTGTTTACATGC
>JAKAHI010000272.1 GCA_021815065.1 bacterium
GGCGGACATTCAAAAGTACGGGTATCTTGAAATACCGAAGCATATCGTCAATCCGGTTACGGAATTGGGCAAAGAGCTCGGCTACGGTGAGGGCTATAAATATCCTCACGATTATGAGGGCGGGCACATCGAACAACAGTACCTGCCGGACAAGCTGAAAGACAAACGTTATTACCTGCCCAAGGACATCGGATACGAAAAGATCATCAAGGCGTACCTGGAGAAGATAAGAAAGAACAGATAACTATAGAATTGCACTCTGTACTTACAACTCGTAATCCACGATGGTCCGTCTTTCGCTGACCTTACCGATAAACCCTGCGACCTCTTTATGGAGCGGATGCTTTTGATATGCTTCCAATGCCTGCTTGTCCTTGAACCCGGCATATAAAACCATATCGCAGGGAACGCTGTTGTTTACGATATGCGTTCCGACTTCCAGATGAACGATACTTTCTATTTTACCTTTCAATCCCTCGAGGACCTTTTTTACTGCTTCGATGTTTTTCTGTTTCTCGTTGCCTTCGGCAAATGCCTTAAACTCCCACATCACGATATGCTTTATCATCATTCCACCTCTTAAATCTTAAAACAGGGACAGTGCACTACTATTTTTTTAAAACTTTTTTTCCTTTCCCAACTCAGAGCTCTGATAAAAATTTGAGCATACTCTCGTTGACGGCTTCAGGTGCTTCGAGACAGGTAAGATGCCCCGCCCCTTTTATAATCTCAAGCCTCGCATTTTTTATTTTCGCTGCCATTGCTTTTGCCTCTTCGGCCGGTGCAAGCCTGTCTTCCTCTCCAACCATGATTAAAACAGGACAGGTAATACTGCCGAGCAGCGGTGTGGAATCCTGCCTTTCCATCATGCCCAGGGATGCATTTGCTATTGCCTCCGGAGAAGTATTCAGGACACGGTCCCTCACCGTACGTACGATCTCAGGCCTTGTCTTTATGGTCGATGGTGCGAAGAGCCTTCCTGCCCATTCATCCGCAATCTTATCCATCTCTCCGCTGCGCGCCCTTTGTGCCAGAGCAATCCTGCCTTTTTTGCCTTCTTCGGAATCCGCGCCTGCCTTTGTATCAAGCAGCACCATCGCCCTTACGCTCGAAGGGAACAGCCGGTAAAATGCGAAGGCGATGTATCCTCCCATGGAGATACCCGCAAGAACTGCCTTGTTGATCCCGATCGTTTCCAGCAGTTTCTTCAGATCCTGCGCATACAATTCCATGGTATACGTACCAGAGGTAACTCCGGAATTCCCGAACCCCCGCAGGTCGGGTACAATGACCCGCGCCTTTGCGCTGAGTGCCTTGATCTGCGGATCCCATATATCACCGGTCAACGGAAACCCATGAAGGAAGACCAGGGGAATCCCATTCCCCTGGTCCCGGTAAAACATATCAAATCCGTTTATGTTCTTATACAAAAAATCTAATCTCCCATGTTCTTTAAATTCTGGGCTATCGTGCCATAGAACTTCAGCCATTGAAATCCTTCGGCCGGGACCCCGAGAAGCTGGCCAACCTCGCCAAGGTGGTCTGTCTGCAGCGTCCCCATGTACGTCCCCCATTTTGCAGAGCTGACCGAAACAAGCTCATCGTTTGCTCCTTCGTTTGCATAAATTATCAGCCACGAAGGTACCATGACAAGGGCCACGACAGGGCTTATATAAAATGGCCAGGTGCTTCCGCCATAGGAAAAATACTTTACTCTCGGATCGTTGGGATTTTCGGGATTAAAAGTTCCCCGCACATATTTTTCGGTTAGCTGCCGTGCGGATGTTATTGCGTTTTGCTCACAGGTCGCATAATTTTCCTGATCGACCGAGCACCCCGCGAACCACGATAGTATACCCAGTGCATCTTGCATAGAACCCGGCATAAGTCCGAGGGCGACATCCGCTATACTGGTGCCGTGGTTTACTCCTCCAATCATGGTAAGCGTGGCAACCCTGTCTCCGAAACCCAGGCTTGAAATGAGATACCGTGCGTCCAGTGCGCCCATGCTGTGAGCAATTATATTGACTTTCCCTGCACCGGTTTGGTTAAGGATTGTCTGAATTTGGCCGGCGAGTTCCGCACCCCTTGTCTGGATCGTTCCGAACATATCCTCCTGCGTCACATAAACCTTGTACCCCTGGGACTGGAGATAATTCTGCACACCGTAGAAATAGGAAACACCGAGAATTTGTGAAAATCCAAACCACCCGTGGACAAGCACGATAGGATATTTTGTCGGTCCATTTGCACGGGCATTGCTCGCAAAGACAACAAAGATGAACACCATCACCGCGGATACAGCCAATAAACCCCTTTTAAAGGCCTTTCTTACCATAGGTCTCCTCCTTTTTTATGTGAAGTCTTTTTTTCAGACTCATCATTACCGCAAGGATACGTGCATACCTGATGTAAGAACCGTCGAAGCAATTGCTTTTTATCTTTGATGCTCAAGACGATCTGCTGCTTGAAAATACTATAGGAGATCCGCGGTATAGTTGTCAATACCCGTTTAGAACATTCCTCAAAATTTTTTGCTCTCCCTGCAGGCGGCCTGATGTTTTAAGTATGGAGCATTTTTTTCTTTACCTTATCGCCGAACATATTGATGTAATCCTCGACTGTGCCATTCCCTATATGATGTTCGGTGCCCGTTTCTTTCGGTCCTTTGTATTCATTGTCCCAGAGAGGAGTGGCAATTTTCTCGTACTCGCGGGCGTAATCATCAAGTTGGGGGCCGAGGGTCGTTACGGTTTCCCATCCGCCGCCCTGCGAAGGTACTGCCCCGGTCGAAGCAACGACGTCCCTGAGCACCTGCGGACGGTCGATAACCATGCACGGCCTTAAAAGATTGGTATACTCTTCCTGGCGCTTCCGTATTGTCGTAAACAAGGGTGAACGGAGTATATCGATGACTTTCTTGTCCATGATGCTGTCCGTATGGTACTGCACAAACACGCAGGGATCTACATGGCCGCTTGCCGTAACATGGATGTACCCTCTTCCGCCGGCAAGGCATGCATGCCCCTGTGACCCTGCAACCGTCCCGTCCATCCA
>JAKAHI010000273.1 GCA_021815065.1 bacterium
AGGAAGGTCAAGAGTCCATTCATTCAGGGGAAAATGCGGAGAGATCTGAATTCCGTCCTGCCCGGGTATTATTCCGGCGCCGCCTTTGATAAGTGCGATCAAAGGACTGCTGTCCTCATTGGCGTTCATTGCCGGGAAATCGGTGAGCGCCGTTGTGAGGCTTGCAGCAGCCTGTCCGGGTCTTTCACTGGTCGGCGAATTGAATGAATCAGGGCCTGTCCATATGCCGTACCAAATATCCGGATAGACGCTTGCGTGGGTGGCAAGCGTATTTTTGTTCAACGAAATCCATCCGAGTTCCGGGCTTGCCATGAAGTACGCCCATGTGAGAAACGCATTCATAGCAGGCCATATACCCCCGTTGATGTCCATACCCGGTTTCAGTTCCCCGCTCTCGATAGAGTTCTGCAATGTGTATGACGGCGGAGACACGATCAATGCGCCCAGCGGTGACGGGTTATCCAGTATTGACTGAAGTGAATGGATCAGTGTTTGCTGCTGATCCTGGCTTGCAAAGCCGTCGATGATCGCAAACGGCTGTGGTTCGAGGAAGATCTGATCAGCGCCGAGACTCTGTCCGTTTCCGAGCCATCCTCTCAGGAACCATCCGCCTGTCCACTGCGACGGCATCACGTCTTTAAGACTTTGAGCGACTGATAAGAGTTCCGCGGAGGTCGTAGGGTCACTGCCTGATAGTGCCTGAGCTGCTAACGGCAGGACGGTTGCCGCAAATGCCGTATTAAAATCCGATTCCCCGTACTGTGAGGTCTGGCTGCTGTTCGGAGAAAAGATAAGGATGCCGTCGTTCCAGTCCCCGTCTAACACACGGATAAGCCCATGCTCGCCGAACCCAACGGTCTGGGTGAGGTGCAGCAGGCTGAGACGGACATGATCAAGAACAGTTGCAGTCGATGTAAAATATAAGCCGTCAGGCGTATAGAACGGCACATGCTGGTATAAAAATCCATAGTCCCGTGTGGACATAAGATATTCGGACATTGCCCAGAGGAAAAAAATGTCCAGATCAGAGGGTGACTGGTGGATTCCGACCCCTGTGGTCTCGCCGAACCCTGTAATAGCGTAAGCGATTTGACCGTCTGTCCCCGTCATCTCCATGATAGTTTCTAATACCTGTTTTGCAAGTGCCGGATCGAGATAGTCCAGCGGTATGCTGAAAAGTGCGAAGTCCCGCGGTGCCCCGTCCATACCGTGTCCATAGAGGTACTGACCGCCCTGACTTACAGTATGGTTCTTAAAGTACTGCGAATACCCACCGGCTGACTGGAGATAATAGGAATGCCATGCCATTTCGCGATGCAGCAAAGGAGATCTGTCCGGTGCAAAGTATGCGAGCCTGTCCTTCCACCATAAGACTGTATCCATGAGCGAATAAGTTTTCGGGTTATCATAAGACTGAAATATAGCCGATACATCCTGCGTAGGTGCAAGCCCATAAACATATCGTATGGTCACAGCCTCTCCCGGTTTTAAATGAACGGGCAGCTCATGCACAAAGCAAAACGGCTGTGATAATCCATTAACATTTTGAAGAGAGAGCGGTATGGCAGCTGTATAGGGCATGCCTGCCTGACCACTCATTATAGCATCGGGACTTTTTGCCCCGCCATTGCCGAAGAAACCGGCTTTTGTAAAAAAGTATTCTCCACCAGACAGATCTATTGCTCCTGACAGAGAAGAAACTGCAAACAATGGAGCAAAAAATACCGGGAACGGATAAGCATCAAAGTCCGCGGATACGTCAGGAGAAGACGGCAGGTTGAGAGAACCGATATTTGCTGTGTTTATGCCAGTTTCAACCATAAAAGCACCCGTTGATTGAAGTCCGGCGACACTCTGAGTAAAAGCGTTGTTCATCATGGTCCTTACCTGCTCGGCCTGCGCTGGAATATCCGGGTTGAGGATGCCCGACATTATCGGAGCAAAAGTAAGCTGGTGGATATTCACGTCCCAGTATTCATAATAGGCGATTGACTTGTCATGATCGGACGTATTGATAAGCTCGACGTCCGAGAGTATTATCGGATCATCTCCAGCGGGTGCGAATGTTGTGGTAGTCACGCTCATACCATTATAGCTCGATGTTTCTCTATAATATCCCATGCCGAAAATGCGTTTTGTAAGCGTGCCCGAAGGCATGTATCTGTATGCAGTCGACCATACGGTACTTCCGTCTTTTATATATCCGAATCCTCCGGAGTAATCGCCGGATGTTTCAGAAAACCAATTGAGCCACTTATATCCTCTATCCTGATTAAAGACCTGTATCGTACCGTCATTTCGAGCAATGGCAAGTATTCTATTGTTCCCGATCTGGTGCCAATGGTCCGTCCTTGAAATATTTTCGGAATTCCAGAACAGTGCTTTAGGATCTGTTTGCTGGTCCAAAGTATATTCATAAGCAGGCAGTCCGTAGTCGTCCACAATCCACTTACCGAAGTCACCACTTCCTGCCTCACAATCTTGAAATGTCTGCGGGTTGAATGGGTCAGCAGCAGTGCAGGTATTCTGTGATTTCTTGTTCGAGCATGAAATCAGCAGAAATAAGCATGCTGAGATAACAAAGCCAGGCTTTATAGTTATTTTCATGTTACGGCTCCCAAAGCCCCATGTAAACAGTTGAGGTAAATTGGAGCTATCCTTTAATCATGACAGTCCGGGTTCAATACTTCGGTACTGCTTTGAATTTCAGTTTCTTGTCCTCGTACTCCACTTTAAACTCCACGTCCTTGCATTTGTATTGCGAAAGCAATTCATTCCGCTTTGATTCGAGTGTTTTCTTTATACTTTCATATGAATTTATCTTTGCAGATGGATTCAGGGATGTAACAAGACTGACATAATCATGGTAAACCTGCTGATAGCCGTCCGTTTGTCTGGGGGCAGATGCTGGTGCTGGCTCGGCGGCTTTTTTTATGAGTGCAGACTCGAACAGCCGCAGGCGTTTATCCCAGAAGGCTTTCAGCGATATAAATCTTGATATGATATTTTCATAGGTGAATTTCTGGCTCACCTTGAGGAACTGGATCT
>JAKAHI010000009.1 GCA_021815065.1 bacterium
TCCTGACGACCTGTCCCTCATGAACGTGGATTTCCACATTCACCTCCATGGCAGAAACGGGCATGACCTCATAGGTTACCTGCACGTTATAATAACCTTTTGCCTTGTACATATCCACTATCTTATCGATGGAAGCGGATATCGCTGCCTTGTCAAAAAAACTTCTGGGCTTGAAGGTAAGGGCTTCTTTGAGCTTATCGTTCGATATTTCCGAGTTACCCTTGAACTCTATACTCTTGATAAGCGGCCTTTCCACAACGCTGTATATAAGGTTGATACCCTTTCCGTAAGGCTCTTCGTAGACGATGACGCTGTCAAAATATCCGAGCTTGAACAATCTGAGAATATCATCATTCACCGTGAGTTCGGACAGAGGACTTCCGACAGGCTGTTTTATGTTTTCGCGAATAACCTCCGTTTGTATCCTCTGGTTGCCCTCTACGGTTATCTTCCCGACGACAGGCTGGTCTGCAAACAACATTTTTGGCACCTGTAGAATTAAGACGACGGTAATAAACAATAAGAGTTTAATCGGAATTCTGGAACAATACCCCATCACTTATCCTGTATCTTCTTGACATCATCCGTGCGAACGGCTCATTATGCGTGACCATTATAATCGTTATCCCCATCGTTTTATTAAAGTGCAATAAAAGGTTCATTATTACCTCGCCGCTGTGAGAATCGAGGTTTCCTGTCGGCTCATCAGCAAGCACAATCGGCGGAGACATACTGAGCGCCCTTGCAACAGCAACCTTTTGTTGTTCTCCTCCTGAGAGTTCGGAAGGCTTGTTACCAACCTTCTCAGACAACCCCACATCATTCAATAAGTCAAGTGCATTATCTTCTGCCTTCTTTGTGTCCTGTCCCGATATGATGGCCGGGAACATGACGTTTTCTACAAGATCGAATTCCATGAGCAGATGGTGTGCCTGAAAAATGAATCCTACGTTTGCGTTTCTGAAAGCAGACATGGCGTTTGCGGATTTTTCGAAGACACTTTCGTTCTTAAAAAAGACATCGCCCGCTGTCGGCTTGTCAAGGCTGCCGATGATCTGCAACAGTGTCGTCTTGCCCGAACCGGACACCCCCATGATGCTGATGGTCTCTCCGCTCCGGACATCGAGATTTACACCTTTCAAGACATCGATATGCCGTTTGCTGTCGTGGAAACTTTTATGTATGTCGGAAACTTTAAGCAACGGTTCAAAATTGTTCATATTGTCTGCATTCAATAGAATACAGAGCACGTTAAGTCAAGAATATAAACGATGGTAAAGTCCCCCGCAATTTAGTCATACCGTAACAAAAAGACGAAGCAATCTACCGTGATTGATAGCTTGCTTAGTCTTGTCCGCAATGAAAGGGTGTCATTGGGGTTTTGGGGATAAGCGCTTCCATTGTATCTATATCTCCATGGCCGGGGGTTCTGCCTTATCCGCTCCATGCTTCGCAGCTTTGATACCCTTCAACACGAAGACAACCGGCAGGGTTACAAGAAAAGCGAGCGCCATGAACAAAAAGGCATGGTTCGACGCGATCATGAACGCCTGTTTTGTCACCAGCCCGTTGATCAGCGTCAGCGCCTTTTGCGTCGGCGGATAGACCACAGGGGCATGGGTGAGTGCAGCAGCATGCTTCAAAAGCATGAGGCTTGGGGTGTTGTAAACACTGACATTCCTGCCGAGCACCTCATGGTTCAATTGGACATTATTGTCCATCATGGTGGCCAGCATGGCAATGCCGATGGATCCTGCGACCTGCCGGATCAAGTTATACAATCCCGATGCATCCGTCTTAAACTTGTTCTCGATGGTCAGCAGCGATGACACATTCAGGGAAACGATGATGAAGCCAAAGCCTATACCCTGAACAAATTGCGGCCAGAATATTTCCCAAAAGCCCATGTCCAGGCTGAGGCTGCCGAGCTGAATGGATGAGATTATCGCCAATGCAAAACCTACGCCAACCAAAAGTTTCGGTCCCAGTTTATTGAACAGCTTGCCAGCAAGAGGCATTGCAAAAGCCATTGCAAGCCCCCGTGACATTATTGCCAGGCCTGCATCATACGCAGAATACCCCATGATATTCTGGAGGAACATGGGCAGAAGGAAAAGACTGCCGAACATGCCGAGACTAAATACCATGGAAAGAAACGAGTTTGCAGAAAGGTTTATATCTTTCAATACCTTTAAATTGACCGCCGGATGTTCTGAAGCGAGTTCTTTCACAATGAAGAGGATTATGGCAAGCGCCGAAATGACTGTTAGCGCCACGATATAATTCGAAGAAAACCAGTCTTTGTACTCCCCGTCCGTTAAGACAATCTGCATGGCACCAAGGCCGATGGTGAGAAAGGTTATACCGAACCAATCCACGCCTCCTTTGAGCTTCTGAATAAAGGGAGGGTCCTCGATAAACATATACAGGAGAACAAGGTTGATGAGACCGATCGGCAGATTGACATAAAATACCCATGGCCATGAGTAGTTTGTGACGATCCATCCGCCCAGGTAAGGACCTATCGCGGGTCCAAGGACAATGGCAAGGCTGAATATCGCCATTGCAGTTCCCTGCTCTTCCCGTGGAAACGTTTCGGCAAGGATTGCCTGAGCGAGCGGTATCAGTGCACCCCCGCCCATGCCCTGCAAGAGCCGGAACACGACGATAGACGGCAGGTTCCATGCAACACCGCATAATAAGGAGCTTACCGTGAACAGGAGGACCGACAGCATGTAATAGTTTTTCCTCCCAAAAAGCGAACTGAAAAAACCGACCAGCGGCATCAGTACGACACCGGAGAGCATATAGCCGGTTATCACCCAGGTTATTTCTTCTATGGACGCGGACATGGACCCTTTGATATAGGGCAATGCCACGTTGACAACACTCATATCTATACTGAAGAGCGTTGTGCTCGGGATGACCGCTAAGGTCACAAGCCATTTGTTGGTTTTTGTCATTGTTTTTTCCCGGTTACTGTTCTATCCGCACATACGGATAAACCGACAACCCCGGATACAGCGGTGTATCCGCAGAGGATACACTGTCCAGCACAATCTTCACCGGCACCCTCTGTACGACCTTGATAAAGTTACCGGTTGCGTTCTCGGGCGGCAACAGACTGAATGCGGAACCGCTGCCCGATTGAAAGCTTGCAACATGACCTTTGAATGTCTTACCCGGATATGCATCAACTTTAATGATAACCGGCGCTCCTATCTTTATCTTGTTCAGATCTGTTTCTTTGAAATTGGCTACAATCCATACATTGTCGAGGTCCACGACACTCAGATAGGGAATGCCGGGCATAACATACGTACCGGGGTTTACGTTCTTTTTGGTAACATAGCCGGTACACGGTGCATAAACCGTTGTCCTTTGCAGATTGATAAGAGCCAATTTATATCCGGACTCGAGTGCCTTCGTGACAAGGGCCTTTGTTTTCAACCCCTCTTTTAAATTTTGAACGCTGGTTTGCAGTTGCATGATATTTGCCTGATCTATCTTAACCTTTGCGGAACTCACCTCGAACTTTGTTTGCATTTCATCGTAAGAAAGCCTGGATACTGCGTTATCTTTCCACAGGTTTGCATATCGCCGTGCGTTTTCTTCATTCAGGGTATTCATCGCGGTATCGGCCTTCAACTCATACCGTGCTTTCAAAAGCATTTCCTTTTGCATGGCTATGGACAAGGCTAATTGTTTCAGCTCGTTGCTGTTTGCCTCATACTGTGCCTGTGCCTTGTTTGTGTTTTCGGTATAATCCGAAGTATCGATGGTAAATAACGGATCCCCCTGCTTCACATATTGATTGTCGTGAATGAAGACCTTCAGCACCTGGCCTTTTACCTGCGGTGCCACCGGAACAATAGCGCTGCTTCCCTCTACGAAGGCATCATCCGTATCCACATGGGTAAACATAAACCGAATATGAGGGATCTCTGCTATCAAGAGAATGAGAACAACGATCGCAGAGACTATCAACAGTATTTTTCTTTTTGACCTGTTGTTCGGCTTTTTCAAAGGTTCTTTTACCTTGCTTTCCGTGTTTTTATTTTCCATAATCGTTCCTCCCTAAACTTCTTTCAAGTTTTGCTAGGCTTATTTCATAACCATACAGTGCATTGTAATAATTAAGTTCAGCCTGCGTAAGATATGTTTGTGCATCTAAAACCTCCGTGGATGTGACCAGTTGCTGCCCGTATTGAAGGTTTGTTATCCGGTAGTTTTCTTTTGCCTGTGCAAGTGCCGTTTCCGAAGTGCTGATGTCCTGCGCTGCGGTATCCAGCTCTATAAGATTACTCTGGACCTGAAGTTTTACCGCGTTCATAAACGCATGAAGCTGGTTTTTTATTGCCGACTTGGTATAATCCGCCTGTTGTGCATTATCGTTCGTCTTGAGCCAGTTGAATATCGTCCATTTTATACCGATGCCGACCATCTGATTGTATTGATTCTGGTACTCATTGCGTGCCGCAAGGCCGTCTTGCCCTGCCTGGGTATATGCAGCGAATGCAAAGATGTGCGGGTAATATTCGCTCTCTGCAAGCTTTGCGTGCGTAGCTGCCTGCTGTACCCGTATACCCAATGCTTTGAGTTCGGGTCTGTTCTGCAGCGCTTCATCCGTCAATGCAGCAGGATCATAGCTTGCTGCAGTCACGGATGTAATATCTTCCAACTGTACGTCCTTGGCCAGATCTCTGTTTAATAGTGTATTGAAGTTTGCTCTGGCAATAGCCAGATTTGCTTCTGCCTGAGACTTGAATTGAACTGCATCTGCCAGTGCAACCTGCGATTTGAGCTGGTCATTGTACGCCACAATGCCCCGGTCATAAAAATGCTGTGCCTCATGTACATGTGATGTCAGTTGTTCTACCCGTTCATCGGCAACCTGTACTTGTTTCTGAGCGCGAAGAACATTAAAGTACGCAATCCTGACCTCTTCCCCGATGTCGAGAATGGCCTCCTCATGCTGTACCCTGGTTATGTCGATGCCCAGATCGGCAAGTTTTCGCTGATTGAAGAGTGCGAAACCGGTAAAGATCGGCTGCTTCAACTCGATCTCCCAGTTTATCAATGCGGTTCCGTTCATATACATGCGGGGCGGAAGGTAAACATAATCGCCATTTGGTTTCCCGCCGCTAAAAACCGGCAACGGCCGGTGCGGTATTTGCAGGTACGGTTGATTCTTAAGTCCCACGGCGCTGTAATCAAAGGAAAGCTCCGGAAGCATACCAGCGGTTGCACTTCGCCTCTGCGCCTGTGCGGCTTTGATCTGATCCACGGTGCCCTGGATCAGATAATTATTGCGAATCGCCTCCTGTACGGCAGAATCAAGCGAATACAGGCCGTCCGCCCTTATCTGCATGGAGAATGCCAGGAGCGCAATAACGATAAGGAGAACCGATAGAGAATATGTTTTTATCTGCATAAATCCACCTTAATCTTTACCGTTCTATCTTTTCTGTACATCATTTTTTCCTCCAGACTAAGTAATCGTTTACTTACATTATACTACACAATTTTCCCGTGTCAAGCGTTTTCCTCATATTTATTTAGACATCATGCGCTGCATCAAAAAGAACATTCTTTTGCAGAAGCCGTGCATATCGAATCTGTCTTCGTTGAGAATGAGCTCTATGTTCAGAGTAATGGGAATGCCCATGTAGATAGTTGCAATATCATCCACAGCGAGCTTCTTGTTCCATAAACCTTCGGTCATCCCGTCCCGTATAATCTTGCTGATCAGGGATTTCTGTTCGGAGAGTATTTCGTGTAAATTTTCCTTCAGTTCCTTATCGTTCATGTGGGCAGCTTCTGAGAAGAGAAGTATGGTGATACCTTTGTTTTCAATAAGGTATTTCACATGCCTGCAAAGGAAGTCGGACAATCTTTTCTCCGATCCATCGGCACCCAGGGCAATCTGCCTCAGTTCGCCGATAAGACCGGTTTTTACATCCTGCATGATGCCGAGCATGATGTCCCGCTTCGACTTGAAGTGGCGGAATATGGCACCCTCTGTTATGCCGACCCTTCTCGCCAGATTCCTCGTCGACAGTTGATCCAGCCCGTCCGTGAATATAATATCCAGCACGGCCTTTTTAATCTGTTCCTGCCTGATTTCGGTTGTTTGTCTTTCCATAGCTCTATATATAATCACTCACTTACATCTTGTCAAGCATTTTCTTCGTCCAAACTTTTCTGTCCTGCGCAGGGGTATTCATTAACGTCCATTGACAACGTTATGAACATCATTTCGTTTGTACATACGTGGTGCTCGATGCAAGCCCGAAAATATTTTTAATATCTTCATCATCAAACCCTACCCCTAATCCTGCAAACCATGTTTTTACATTACGATCGAGGACGTTCTCCATACCGCCGGATAAGATAAAATACCTTAAAACGGATGTGCTGAGCGTCACCTTCAGTGTTGGATCCGGTTTGGCGTTAAAATTGTACATATCGAGGCTCAACCATAGCGGTTCATACGGTGCGGCAACATCTATACCAACTCCGCCGCTTGATTCTATTATACCGCCCCTGAATGTAATATACGATATTTTCTTTGCCATCTCCGCATTAAATTTCAACTGATTGCCTGCCTTCTCTGTTACTGTTCTTGTTTGCTGAACAGGGCCGTTGTTAACCTGCGTATACGTATAATTTGTAGATTGTTCGGCATATTTTGAGGGGTCATCGACTATGCCAAGTAAAAAATAGCTATCCGATTTCGGCTGTAGTATCAAGTTGAGATAGCTTTTAAGCGTCTGTGGCTGGAATTGATATTCTTCATTGAAGTTTACGGCAATCCTGAACTTCGATATTCCTCCGGCCATACTGCTTATACCGCTCAGAGCATTTGACACCTGTTCTTCTGTTTTCTTGTCCATCAGTAACTTCCCTATCGTACCTTTACCTTCCTTAAGATCGCCCGTTATTACCTCGATATTCGCAAGGGTTTTATCCAGTTTTTCACTTGCAGTATTGATATTCTCCATCGTTTTGTTAACCGATTGCTTATTCTCCGCTATAATTTGATGGAGTTCCTCTGCTATCCGGGCGAGGTTCGCAAGGATATCAGGCCCGTGTTCTTTCAATGCACCCGCAAATTCGTTGACAGAAGCAAATGTCCTGTTGAGATTCGAATTCGTGCTCGTTACCAGACGGTCTACATGATTGATTGTTTCGTTAAGATTATTAAACAGGCCTTTGATGTTGTTCGTACCCTGTGTTCCCCCGAATACATCGCTCAGGCTCTGCGTTACCGAATTTATGTTTGTCGCAATGCTGTTCAATTTATTCATCAGCTCTTCCATATCCGCAGGTGACTCCGCATAACGTAGTTCTTCCCCGGGTTTGATATGCCCGGCAGGCTTTGCTCCGGGAATAATCTCTATGAAATCTTCGCCAAGAAGCCCTTTGGTTCTTATGACTGCTTTTGCATTCTCTTCTATTCTTACACCGGACATTATATTCATGACAATGAGGGCTTTGTCGTTAACCAGTTTTATATCATCAATATTACCTATCCTGATCCCAGCCAGATAAACACCGGTTTTGGTATTAAGTCCCTGTGCGTTGGTAAAGTAGGCCTTTATAGTATACCCCTGAGTCCCGCCGAAGATTGTCCCGCTGCTGATCTTCAAGGTAATCCATGAAAGTATCATAAGGACAATGGTGACAAAAACACCGACCTTTGCATTTGTTGAAAGCCCTTTTTTCATAGTATATCTCCGCCAACGTGGAACCGACGCATTTTATGGTTTATGCAACCAAAAATAGCGTTTCTTTGGAATGCCCGTGTGCGGAAACCATAGAATCAAACTATAAGAATTCATATCCGACCTCAAACCCTGTATCTATTATGTAGCCTTTGCTCTCATATCCGGGATAGCCCGGATTCTGAATGCCACTGGTCCCGGGATCCGCATCAACCGCTATTTCCTTGTAGGTCTTTCGGTCTCCAAGTATGATACCCTGCACATGAACGGTATAACGTATGGCACCGCCATTGGTATACGGATGCACATAACTTATGCCGGTTGAAACGACATTTTTCACATTATCAACATAGTTAGTCCTTCTCATCTGAGGAGGCACAGGTGTCGGTTCATAGTAATAACCACCCATAATATGCCATGAAGAATCGAGCTTGTAGTCAACTCCTATTCTCGGTATGTATATGTCGTTAAACGCTTGACCACGATAGGTAACTCCCGTTTTTGGGTCTGTCCATGACTCATCCTGTGGTTTCAACCCATGATTGTCGACATAGCCCGACCATCCAACCCAGGTAATTTCACCATTCAATTCAAGATTATCTATAGGCTTGTACATGACACCGATCGATGCGTGCGCAGGAGAGTAAAACAATATCTCATTTATCGTTTGTGTAACGTTGCTTGCGATAAGTCCTGGGGGAATCCCATTGGTGTTTAAATGGACAAAGGCTGCACCAATAATCGGGAAATCGTCCGCACTCATGTAGGAAGCCCCTATTTTCAATTTATCGGACGGATGAAACAGAATGCCGAGGTTTGCAACATAGGTATACTGGCGTATGCCGGGGAACATGGGACAGCAGACATAATCGCGAAGATTATTATTTTTTTTATCATTTTGCCCTCCTTTTACTGTGCCATTTCAATCACATATCCCTGTTCATGCTGAGCATATCGGAATTCGAGTTTAATCTTTTATGAATAAATACATGCCCTTTGAATACTATCAGGTAAACGGCGATGGCTTCGATTGTTCCGCCGATGAAATCAACGAGATAGTGCTGTTTTACAAAAAATATGGATACAGAAATAAGCAGGGCTATTGCCCAGAAGACCAAGCCGATCTTTTTGTTGTACCTATAAAAGATGAGTGCCACGAACAATGAGTTTGCGACATGCATACTCGGAAATACATTGAATCCTGGATCGGTATGATAAACCATCATAAGTAGTTTATCGGTGATTGTATTGCCTATGATTTCAGGTCGAATCATCTTTGTAGGATAGAGAACGAAAATAACAAAGGATATCATCCCTTCAAATAAATATCCCAGCGCTATCCTCCGAAAGCTATCAATACTATCTATGATGAAAATTGGCATAAAACAGAAGATGTAATATAGAAGATAGATCCAAACAAACGCGGGGACGAAAGGTATTAAAAGATCCAATCCTGTACTTAATACATGAAGCTGTACCCCACTTTTCCATAAAAGTTCATTGTGCCAATCGAGGTAATAAAAGCTTATGCTTAAGAGTAGCCCGATAAAGATTGGAAGTATAATTTTTTCGTACCCTAAATAGAAATTAATTATTGTTGTACGCAGATCCATGCTTTCGTCTATGGTATTATGTTTTGTGTGATACATGTTTATCTCCTTTCGTACTTCTTTCAGTACCTTTCTGTATCGGCATTTTTTGCTGCCGGGACATTTCTCTATGTTCCCTTACGTTTACATCCGCCACATGCTATCGATCCCTTCTCCCTTCTTTCTCCTTAATGACTTCCTCCCTATATTAAGTATTCACTTACTTACCTTTTATGGCATAAAATACTTTATCAAGTAAGTTTAGTCATTTTGTTTTATGACTGGTAAAAAGAGGGCGTTTTGTAGTCCGCCCCCTTTTGATGGGGTTTTATCCCTCTATTCTATCCTTTGTCCTATCCTTCCATAGGGGTGCGGTCCTTTTATGCAGATCAACTCCAAACTCTACCATTTTCGTAAAATACTCGGGATCTTCAAGAGCAAGCTGTGCGTTTTCGTCTTCTGGTTTGGCATCATCCGTAAGAATCTTTTCCCGGAAGTCTTTGTGGTTATCCCGTATAGAGCATGGAGCAAAATAGTTACCGGGGGGATCATTGAGATAACCATATTCTTTTTGCCACCTTCTCCCCCTTATGAAGAAATTGCTCATCAATGCATCGATGATTGTTTTGTCTGTTTTATAAAGCTCATAGATGTTATCTTTATAAAAAGGCACGAAAACACATGGCATTATATTACCATTCCAGTCCACATAAAAGTATCCGCCTGAACGTCCATACGCCATACACCCGTGAGATGCCGTTCCCGCGTCCCAGAAATCACCGACAAAGTACTCTTTTTCAAACACGATGTGCTCCCATTTCAAAGTGAGGTTCACCCGTTGTTCAGGGGTAACCATCAACCCCATGGTATCCTTTGCCCTCCCGATCGGCATTAAATGAAACATCCACATGTATGTTGCACCGACATCTTTAAGCCAGTAATCATAGAACCCGTCTTCAAGCAGTATATCCGCGTTTTCCCTTGTAGCGGTAACGGACACACCAAAGAGAATGCCGTGTTTCTTGAGTTGTTCCATAGTATCCCGGATTTTACCATAAACGCCCTTTCCTCTTCTCTTGTCCGTTTGGCCTTCATATCCTTCAACGGATATTGCAGGTGTCATGTTTGCAGTTTCTTTCAATCTTTTCATCATGCCTTCATCCATTACGGTTCCATTGGTATAAACGAGGAAAAACATATCATCAAACTCCTCGGCCAGTGAAATTACATCTTTTCCCCCGTCCTTCCACATAAATGGCTCTCCGCCGGAAACAACGACAAATCTGCTGCCCGCAAGGTCATGCATCTCTTGTATCAGTCTCTTTACAACATGATACGGCATAGAGGCCTTGGCCCCCGGATGGCTTGCAGCATAACATCCTGTGCATTTCAGATTGCAGTTTTGTGTCGGTGAGATTGTTACGAATCTTGGTGGCTCAAATCCATACTTATTTTTAAAACCTGCCACTATTTCATGAACACTCTCTCCTTTCATAGGCGGTTTAACGAAACTGTTCACAAATTTTTCTACATAGTCCTTTGACAAATATCCTTTATCCATATTTTTGATGGCCTGCTTCAAAAGATTGATCAAAAACTGCGCCTCTACCTTTGCAACATAGGGAGAATGTGACCCGCAGGTAACCTCGTCTTCTATCATTGCATTCCTGATACTGTTTGAAACCGCATTGATGAGAATTTTCCTCATCGGGTTTTTATTGACCACAAGCTTAAGGCCGCTCAACAGCATCAGTTTTTTAACCTCTACACCAAGCTTAGTATTCTTAAAACCTGCTATACTATCTTGAACAGCATTCATATTCTTTACCTCCTTTTTATCATATAAAGCGTATTTTTTTAAGTTACTTTATATGTAATCGTTTACTTACTTATTGTCAAGTGTTTTCTTTGCTTATCTTACGGTGGAAGCTTAATCTCGTATTCTATGACAGGATAGGTGTATATTACTCGCTTATGGAAGCTAATAATTTCTGTGCAGCAGGTAGATCGGACATAAACCAATCAGCCCTTGAAGACGGAGTCGTGCAATATATAACCTTTTCCAATATTTGCCGTGCTTTATGGTACCTGTCCTCTTTTATGTAAACTTTCCCCATTAACACCATCGCAACGGTAAAGTCAGGCTCTGAGGCCAGAGCCTTTTCGAGGTAATGAAGCGCCTTGAAGTCACTGCCCCCTATTATCCACGGCAGATTATAATACAATGCACCATACGCAACCAGAACCCAGGGATCATCCGGATTCAGTTTATACGCTTTGTCCAGGTATCTTAAGAATTCAGGCAGCATAAACAAAGCATTTAACACCCCTCTCAGTTGACCGGTCTTACCCAAATTAACGGCATACCAGAAGTATCCCTTTTCACCATCGGATTTAATTTTTATAGCTTTTGCAGCAGATAGTTTTCCTGCTTCATAATCATTCAGGGCATCTGTACCTGTGAGCATAGGATAATCGCCCATGGTTGCGTAGGCCCTTGATTGCATCCAGTATGCTTTATAAATGACATGAGGATCTTTACTTTCTTCGATAATCCGATTGAACATATCTATGGATCTTTTTAGATTCATAATGTTTTTATCATAATCGTTGAATGTCCTTTCAGCATCTTCGATTGTAAAGGCAGAGACGTTTCTGATATGTAAAATGAGTAAATTCGCCATTACCATGAACATTAAGATGGATTTTATTCGTTTATTCAATCTAGTATGTATCCTTTGATA
This sequence comes from bacterium, assembly GCA_021815065.1. Lineage (GTDB taxonomy): Bacteria > JAMCPX01 > JAMCPX01 > JAMCPX01 > JAMCPX01 > JAJYLM01. Next base: position 12,061 of record JAKAHI010000009.1, read on the forward strand.
AAATAATAAGAACGAATGCTGCGCGTCAGTTTATGTTTATTGTTTTATGTCCCAGAATTGCGGCATGCCGTCGGCACCCATGGGCTGATGGCCGCTGAGATGGCAATTATAGCATGTTGCGTTAGACAGAGCGTGGTTCGTCGTTGTGTCCGAGAAGCCGTGGCAATATGCACATACCGGCAGGGCGGCATGTGCCGGATCGATCCGTGCCTGTGTGGCACCGATGATGTTTATATGACCCTGGTGAAGCCCATTGCTGACGGATGGATCGAACACATGACAGTCCGTGCACTCCGCGATATGCCCGTGGCGCGGCCCGTCCCAATTATGGCATCCGCCGCACCCTGCGCTTAAATAGCGTATAGCAAGATTCGGATTATCCTGCGTGATCCTGAATCCTGAAAGATAAATGCCGGTGTGTGCAGTTTGAACAGAGGTCAACAGCTTGTAGGGGTCGAGTGTTCCATAGTAGGTCGGTGTAGTGCCTGTGCTGGATGAAAAACCGGTACTCTGAACATCCCCCTCGAGCCATGTATGACAATTGCCTGCACAGTTTATACCTCCGCTATATAAATAGTTTTGTGCCTGTGCCGGGTATTCACTGTTGCTGTGATTCTCAATATTGTTATAGATAGGATGGCATTGGGCGCAATCGTTGGTGTTCAGATCAAAAGGATGTCTGCCCCTGAGCGGCCACTCGATT
>JAKAHI010000274.1 GCA_021815065.1 bacterium
TTCCGCGCAAACTCAAGAATATCGTCATCGTTCATCTGATCGATATATTTCAAAACCTCGCTGTTCTTGTATACGTCCTTCAGATATTCCCGTATCTCTTTCGGACTGTAATTGTCTTCCATGTATTCCTGGAGCTGTTCTCCGAGGCTCTTCGCAGCCCAGCCAAGATGCGTCTCCAGTATCTGCCCGACATTCAATCGTGAAGGAACCCCGAGAGGATTCAACACAATATCTACAGCCCTGCCGTCCGGCAGGAACGGCATATCTTCTACCGGCACGATCTTCGATACAACTCCTTTGTTTCCGTGCCTGCCTGCCATTTTATCGCCGGCAAACAACTTCCTCTTCGTGGCTATGAAGATTTTTACCAGCTTAAATACGCCGACCGGCAGCTCATCGCCGCGCTTCAGCCTGTTTATTTTCTGCTCGAATATCGACTTGATCATGTCTTTCTGTTCAATGGTCGATTCTATGATTTTCGCAACCTTGTCCTGGAGTTTGGAGCCTGCCATGAACGAAACGGATGCCCATTTCTCTATCGGGAGTTTATCGATAACCTCTTTCGTTATCATGTCTCCATGTTTGAGATGGATCTTTCTTCTCTCATCGGAGAATTTTTCGCCGACCTTCTCATCGAGGAGCAGCTTCATAAGATGTTCCTTCATAGTGTCTTCTATGATGCTCAATTCCTCTTCCTGATCCGTATGGAGCTTCATCAGCTCCTGATCTTTTGTTTTGTCCTTGTCCGGCGCACTCTTCCTCGAAAATATTTTGACGTCGACCACGGTACCATGGACACCCGGCTTCACCCGTAACGAAGTGTCCTTGACATCCCCGGCTTTATCTCCGAAAATGGCCTTGAGCAGCCGTTCTTCGGGGGTAGGCTGGGATTCACCCTTTGGAGTAACCTTGCCGACAAGGATGTCGCCGGGCTTAACTTCAGCGCCTATCCTGACAATACCGATTTCGTCGAGATCCCGCAGGCTGTCCTCGCTGACGTTCGGTATATCCCTGGTTATCTCCTCTCTTCCAACCTTTAATTCCCGTGCCGCGCATTCATATTCTTCGATATGAATAGAGGTAAAAACATCGTCTTTGTTTATTTTCTCGCTTACCAGAATGGAGTCTTCATAATTATACCCGCCCCACGGCATAAAGGCAACGAGCACATTTCTGCCCAGTGCAAGCTCTCCGTTTGCAACCGCAGCTCCATCGGCGATGATATCGCCCTTCCGGATGCGCTGACCAACCTGCACGATGGGGACCTGATTCAGACACGTCCCTTGATTCGACTTCTGAAACTTATGCAGATTGTATATCTTGATTGTCGGGCCCTTACTCTTGTTACTGTATTGAACAACGATCTTCCGGGCATCCACCGATGTCACGATACCGTCGTCATCCGCCACGATAACAACACCAGAATTCCTTGCAACATAACTTTCGATACCGGTTGCAATAAGCGGAGCTTCGGTTTTGATAAGAGGCACGGCCTGTCTCTGCATGTTCGATCCCATCAATGCCCTGTTTGCGTCATCGTGTTCCAGAAACGGTATTAATGCTGCTGCCGCTGAAACGAGCTGTGCCGGAGATACGTCCATAAAATTGACCTCGTCCTTATGGACCATCAGGAAATCCCCGTTCCTCCGTGCTGCGACATAATCTTCGATAATCCTGTTTTTGCCGTCCAGCATGGTATTTGCCTGGGCTATTGTTTTGTTCTCCTCGTCGATCGCCGAGATGTACATAATTTCATCCGTTGCGATACCATCCTTTACAACCCTGTACGGCGTTCTTAAAAAACCGAAATCATCGACCCTCGCATAGGTACTCATAGAAGCGATCAAACCGATATTGGGTCCTTCCGGCGTTTCAATCGGGCAAATCCTGCCATAGTGGGTCGTATGAACGTCCCTGACCTCGAAACCTGCGCGTTCCCTCGTCAGACCTCCAGGACCGAGTGCGGACAATCTTCTTTTGTGCGTAATCTCGGCGAGAGGATTGGTCTGATCCATAAACTGGGAAAGCTGACTGCCGCCAAAAAATTCTTTTATTGCAGCGGTAACCGGTTTCGGATTGATCAGCTCCGACGGCATCAAGGTCTGAAGGTCGTGCGTAAATTTTTCTTTTACCGTTTTTGACATCCTCAAAAGACCGAGTTTGAACTGGTTTTCGAGGAGTTCACCGACCGTCCTCACTCTCCGGTTGCTCAGGTGGTCTATATCGTCTACCTCCCCTCTGCCGTTCTTCAGTTCAAAGAGGTACTTTACGGTATCTATGATGTCCTCTTTTGTAAGAGTCGTCACATCAAGCGAACTCTCCTTACCCAACCTGCTGTTGATCTTCAACCTGCCTACACGGGTAAGGTTGTACCGGGATTTTGTAAAAAACATATCTTCAAAAAAGAACTGGGCTATTTCAGGCGTATAAGACTCATTCGGTTTTAATTTCGAATAAAATTCTTCTATCGCCTCCTGTTTCTCCTTGATCTTGTCGAGCAGTAATGTTTCCCGGATACTGCCGCTTATGGAAATATTGTCGAAATAAATAAACTCCATTTTGTCTATTTTACTATCGACTATCTTCTCGTACACTTCACGGGTGATACTCTCGTTGCATTTCAAAAGTACTTTTCCTTTATCGTCCGCTACATCCTGTACGGACACTTTTCCGTCGATATCTTCATATTTCACCGTCAGGTGCTTTACCTTGTGCGTGATGATCCGCTTCAACAGGTTACGGCTTATCTTGGTCCCGGCAGGAACAAGAACATCCCCGGTTGCCGGATCCTTGATTTCGACGCTGAATCTTCTGTTCAAAAGCAGCTCGGGATCAAGATCGAGCACGATACTGTCGTCTTTTATCTTGATTGACTCCGTCTTGTAGAATTTCCGCAGTATGTCCTCTTCCGAATACCCCAGGGCTTTCAGAACTACCGTTGCATAAAATTTCTTCTTCTTATCAACCTTGACGTACATGATATCTTTTTGATCAAACTCGAAATCAAGCCACGAACCTTCGTAAGGAATGATG
>JAKAHI010000275.1 GCA_021815065.1 bacterium
TTTGGATACCAGGCTTGAAGTAAAGTATGGGGACATCACCAGCTTTATATCCGATTACGCCATGAATATAAGCAGGGGAGGAATGTTCATCTCTACGAAAAACCCGTTAAAGACCGGTACGAATATTTCCGTGGAATTCGTCATACCGGACATTAAGGTGCCGATCAAGGCGAAGGGCAAAATATCGTGGATTAACGACCCGGATCAGATCAAGGGCACGAATCTGATTCCCGGCATGGGAGTTGAATTCCAAAGCCTGAACGAAGAAGAGCAAAAAAGACTGAATAACTTTATAGATAAGATCTCGTTACGGCAACCGGCGTAAAGGGCAGGAGCTATGACAGACATAAACATAAACAAGAGAAGGAACCCGAGGGTTATGGTCAAGGTCGTTATTGTATCTGCTGATGATGCAGCCATAAAGCTGCTGCTGGATTATCCCGACAGCGAAGCCTACCTTTACGATTATTCAACGAACCTGAGTGAAGGCGGCATATTCTTGAAAACAGCAGAATCCATACCCATCGGAAAACCCATATCCATGAAGTTTACTATACCCAACGATATCAATCTGCTGGAGGCAACCGGTGTGGTAAAATGGATTACATCCGAAGAAGAGGCGCGTACCAACAACATCGAACAGGGGGTCGGTATAGAATTTTCGCAGGTAAAGGAAAAAACAAAACAAAGAATAAAAAGCTTTATCGATGACATCAAATGAACGAATTAACGCGTGAGGAAGTTGAAAAGGGGATTAAAAAAAAGATGTCCTTTGAGGGAGCGAATCTCAAGGGTATCGATCTGAAATTCATGGATCTTTCCTCGGGTATATTCAAAAATGCCAATTTCAGGTACGCGGATCTTACCAACACGAACCTTTCCAACGCGGATTTGTCCGGTGCTTCCCTCCGGCATGCGGTAATGGTCAATACCAATCTCAGCGGTGCGGACCTGACGAATGCGGATTTGACGCATGCTGATATACGCGGTGCGACCATGGTAGGGACAAAGATCAACAACGCGCAGGTCCGGGGAGCCAAGGGCATATCCGAAAAGGTCTTTTTTACCCAGGAACTGCTCGATGAATTAAATGCGCAGGGCAAACTCCTGCTCGAGGGTGAAACAATAACGATACTGACGAAGGCAAAACCGAAATTCAGCCTTCAGCAGGCAGTGAGGTTCACCGCACTCGACAGCGGTGAAGACACCGAAAAACTTGTCGGTAAAGTAAAACCGCTGAATGAATTGAACGATATAAAGGCCGAGATATTCCCGGATTCTGTCGTTGTCAAAGACAATGTTTACAGGGTTGAGACCGGTTTTATCGGCTTGCCGCTCAAAGAAGAGCTTGCAAACAAGGAGAAAGAAGAGTCCAAGGCTAAAAAGGATGAAGAATTATTAGCTGAGTTCTTTCTGAAAAACGTCAAATGAGAATCGCTGTCATAGCGGATGTACACGGAAATCTCGAAGCCCTTGAAGCCGTTGTTTCTGATTTGAAAGTATCGATGCCGGACACCGTCGTATCTCTCGGTGATATTGTCGGGTATGGAGCAAACCCGCAGGAATGCTGCGACAGGGTGCGGGAGATTGCACAGGATAATATCATGGGCAACCACGATGCCGCTGCTGCGGATGTCATCGATACCGGTTCGTTCAATGACGAGGCGCGGCAGGGTATAGAATGGACAAAGCAGCAGCTTACAGCCTCATCGGTATCATGGCTGCAAAATGCTCCGTATACCGTAGAATACGAAGGTGCGTTGTTCAGCCACGGCTCGCCGGTCAATCCCGGGGAATTTGATTATATCCTGTCCGTCCGTGATATAGAAAAAGTCTTTTATGCGTTCGATAACCGGTACCCCGTTTTTCTTGTAGGGCATGCCCACCGCAGGTTTGCCGTATCACAAAATATCCATGGCGATGAAGAGCCGGTCATCGATTATTCCGATGTTATCCGCATGGATGAGCACCGCCAGTATATCATCAGTGTCGGCAGTGTGGGGCAGCCGAGGGATTCTGATACCACGACATCGTATGGAATACTTGACACGGATAAAGGTATATATACTGTAAAAAGGTTGCCGTATGCTATAAAGGAAGCAAGCGATAAAATACTCAAAGCGGGATTGCCGAAATGGCTCGCTTATAGATTAATGATAGGAGTTTAACCATGATAATTGTAATGAAGCCGGATGCAGCAAAAAAAGACATCGAGCACGTTCTGAAAACCATACGGGATATGAAATTAAGACCTCATATCTCGAAGGGGAAGGAACGCACGATAATCGGGGCAATAGGAGACGAAAGGAACCTTGCAAATATACCGCTGACGACATTTGCCGGTGTAGAGAAGGTTATGCCGATCCTGAGTCCTTATAAGGTTGTAAGCCGGGAGTTCAAAAAAGAGAATACCTTGATAAGGGTCAACGGAGTTACCATAGGCGGTAAAAAAATAGTGATCATGGCAGGTCCTTGTTCGATAGAGGGCAGGGAAATGCTTATGGCGATAGGAAAAAGCGTAAAATCGTCCGGTGCGGCAATTTTAAGAGGGGGCGCATACAAACCGAGGACATCTCCGTATTCGTTCCAGGGTATGGGCAAAGAAGGGCTGGAACTCCTCAAAGAGGCAAAGCACCTGCTGAAGATGCCTGTTGTAACGGAGATTATGGACACAAAGGATATCGATCTCATTTCCGATTACACGGATATATTCCAGGTTGGAGCGAGGAACATGCAGAACTTCTCGCTGTTAAAAGAACTCGGTTCCACGAACAAACCTATCCTCTTGAAGCGCGGCCTCTCTGCGACGATCAAAGAATTGCTGATGTCTGCCGAATACATAGCAAGCAAAGGAAACGATAAAATCATTCTCTGTGAGAGAGGCATTAGGACCTTTGAAACAGAGACACGCAATACGCTCGACCTGAACGCTATACCGGTTATCAAAAAACTGACCCATCTTCCCATTATCGTGGATCCAAGCCACGGCACCGGCAGAAGGGATATAGTTGCAACGATGTCCATGGCTGCA
>JAKAHI010000276.1 GCA_021815065.1 bacterium
ACCTCTCAATCGGCTCTGGTTCTTCCTTAAAGTGTTGGTTGTTCATAAAAATGAACATATCAGACCGCGAGGACTTTTGCTATGGATCGGAAACAGGTTAATTCCTGGGATAAACCCGCGCTTTATGAGATGTATTGACAAAACAATCCATCTGGCTCTTCGATCTCCGGTAACTTAATGGACCATCATGGGTCCCGTGCTTTCCACCTTCCGGAACAGGAAAATCATGATCACACAAAGAAAAGCAAGTACACTGTACCAGTGGAAACAATCGACATACGCAAGAAGAGCGGACTGTCGCAATAATTCCCCGTAAAGCAGGCCATTTGCTATAGAGGGATATGCCTGTATTGCCCGCTGATACAAAGGATTAAACGGCGTCAATTGGCCAACGAGAACGGTCTGATGTAACTGCGCCATGCGGGCAAGCATTGTCGTTGTAATTGCAATGCCAAAGCTTCCGCCGATATTTCTCGCCAAATTAAAAAGACCGGATCCGTTCCCCATGTCCTTGGCAGCCAATGTCCCTAATGCGGTAATTGACAGCGGTATAAAAACGGTTATTGTGCCGACACCGAGAACAAAGAGCGGGATTACCATTGAATTCATGCCAACCTGTAAGTTGATATTCCCAAGCATAAAGCTTGCAGACCCGATTAGTAGTAAACCAAACAGCATCAAAACTCTATTATCAAAGTATTTATTACTGACTGCCACCACGATAGTTCCCAATAATGCCCCCGTCACGAGCGGCAGTAATATAAAGCCGCTTAAAAGGGCTGTATATTGCATCATGGTCTGATAAAAAAGCGGCAACAGTGCCATTGTCCCGTACATAATAGCGCCAATCATAAAAGCAACAATCATACCGCCGACAAGATTTCTGTCTTTCAGAACGTACAGATCAACCACGGGATGCTTCGTTCGGAATTCCCAGAAAACAAACGCAAACAGTGAAACAAAAACACCTGCAGCGGTCCAGCGCAACCACGCAGCCTGAAACCAATCCACCTGCTGACCTTTATCCAGAATGACCTGAAGCGCACCGATGCCGATGGCCATCAATGCGAATCCGTAGTAATCGATTCCTCTCCCGATCTTCCGTATATAGGGAGGGTCTTCCACGAGCATTTTGATCATCAGGAATGCAGCTATCCCAAAAGGCAGATTAATAAAAAATATCCACCGCCAGGAAAAATTATCCGTAATCCAGCCTCCGAGAATGGGTCCTATGATCGGTGCTGCAATGACCCCTATACCGAATACGGCCATGGCCGTTGTACGCTTTTCCTTGGGAAAACTTTCCATCAATATCGCCTGAGAGAATGGTTGAAGAGAACCTCCTCCAATGCCCTGAAGTACCCGGAAGGCAACCAATTGTTCAAGACTTGCCGCAACGCCGCACAACATGGAAGACAGGGTAAACAAAGCTATGCTTATAAGGAGCACCCGTTTACGTCCCCAGAGACTGCCGAACCACGCAGAAGCAGGCAGAACGATCGCATTGGAAACAATATAGCTCGTTAAAACCCATGTGCCTTCCTGGGGAGTTGCGGAAAGGGTTCCCGCTATATGCGGCACCGCAACATTCGCGACGGAAGTATCCAGCACCTCCAGGGTTGTGGCCAGCATGATTGCGACGGCAATCAGCCACGGGTTACTGCCCGGCCGCCATTCTTCAGTATAATTTCCGGTGTCTGCTTTTTCCATCACCTGATCTTTATTTCGGTACTCGCGGACATTCCTATACTAAAATCGTATTTTTTTTCAGGTTGTCCGTCAAAAACTATTTTTACCGGTATACGCTGGACTATCTTCACGAAGCTGCCGGTAGCGTTTTCAGGGGGAAACATACTGAATGCCGCACCGGTACCGCGCTGAATGCTGTTCACCCGGCCTTTAAAAGTCATGCCGGGATACGCATCGATCTGAATTTTGACTTTCTGTCCCGGCTGCACATTTTTAAGTTTTGTTTCTTTGTAATTGGCAACTATCCACATATCGCTTGAAACAACGGCCATAAGCGCCTGCCCCGGCATTACCTGATTGCCTGCCTCGACGGATTTTTCAGCTACATAGCCGTCGGCAGGAGCATATATCTTCGTGTATCCGAGGTTAAGACGCGCTATTTTGAGCTGCGCTTCAGCAGCTCCAACCTGGGCCTGTGCCACTTTATAAGCAGTAAGAATATCCTCGTATCTCGCCTGTGAAATCGCCTGTCTCTTCGAGAGGGATTCTGCGCGGTCTTTATTGCGCAAGGCCTGGTCCAATAAACTCCTCCGTATGTCCAGATTTGCCTGCGCTTCCTTAACCTGCAATTCATAATCTGCTGGATCGATTTCAAGGAGGAGCTCGTTTTTCTTGACCTTCTGATTATCCCTGACATTTACCGTTTTGACTGTTCCGGGAATCTTCGTTGCGACCGTATAGACCCTTCCCGCAATGTTAGCGTCGTCGGTGCTAACCGCGTTAAGGCTGCTCATAAGGTACCAAATTCCGGCGACCGCGGCCAACACAGCAACAACGGCAAATATCGTCAGTTTTTTCTTTTTATCGCCTGGCATATTCATAGTATCTCCCTTCTCTGGCTTTTATAAAACGGCACGGCGTGATTTGAACGTATCGTCATTATATGAATTACTGTTCATAATCTGGACATAAAATTCATGTTCAATGGGTTTTGTCAAGGTATTTTGGGCAAGCGATCCCGGCAAGAGTTGTGGAGATAAAGGTCATTCGCTCGCAGCGCCGTTAAGAAAGTATCTCAAAATAATGCCGGACATGCCTTCAAAACGCTTATTACCCCTTTCCTTTTCCGCAAGCTGCTCCAGAACAAGTGTTTTTATGATAGCAATGAACACCTCTCTTACCTGTCCGGGGTCAAGCGCCTTGCTAATGACACGTTCTTCCTGCGCCTGTATAATGAGCAGAGTAATATACTCCTGAAGCTGCCGGCCGGTAGAACTCTTTAAGAGTTTTTTTTCTACCAGCAGCCTGTCTTCTTCCGAGCTGAATATCCTGAG
>JAKAHI010000277.1 GCA_021815065.1 bacterium
CAAGCATTCTGCTGGCATCGATCGGAGTCATGCTGGTCAGGATGGGGATACAATCCGTGATCATCCATGCTGCAGGAAAATAAAAACCGCTGCTGCGTTTTCGGGTTAATCCCTTGATTTCGTCCGGCACTTCTGATTACATCTATTCCGGTAGGAAAATCCGCCGTCTGTACAGAGATTTGAACGGGCTTTACCGTCCAGCTGAAGTAGAGATAAATCCTGACCGGAGTTACGCCATTTCTAACGGAGTGAAAAAATTATGCTGAACTATGAATCATTGAGAATAGAGCTTGATAAGGCCGAAACGAAGCTGTCCCTCATCCGGGGGCATCTTTGATGTCGAATCACTGCGCTCGCGAATCAACGAGCTGAACGGCATCGTATCCACGCCGGATTTCTGGAAAGACAGGATGACCGCTTCCTCTCTGCTGAAAGAAAAAAGCAGGCTTGAAGATCTGGTAAGGATGATGGATTACCTTGAGAAGGAAACCGGAGACGTAAAAGACATGCTGGAACTGCTCAAAGACGATGCCTCGCAGGAATACGGCGAACAGCTATCGAAAGAGATGACAAACCTGCTCAAAGATATCAAATCGCTCGAGTTAAGAGAGGTGTTCAAGGGAGAGCAGGATACGAACAATGCCATACTCATCATAAACTCGGGCGCGGGCGGAACTGAGGCTCAGGACTGGGCGCAGATGCTCATGCGGATGTATACGATGTGGGGCGAATCAAAAGGGTTTAAGGTGTCCGTGCTTGATTACCTGGAAGGAGAAGAGGCGGGTATAAAGAACGCCACCCTGCAGATAGACGGGAATTATGCCTATGGCTATATAAAGGCCGAAGCGGGGGTACACAGGCTTGTGAGGATCTCGCCGTTCGATTCCAACAAAAGAAGGCATACGTCCTTTGCTTCCGTGTTCGTTTACCCGGAGATAAAGGATGATATAAACATTCAGGTGGAAGAAAAAGACCTGCGTATCGATACGTACCGGGCCGGCGGTCACGGCGGGCAGAATGTCAACAAGCTCGAAACGGCAGTGCGCATTACCCATATCCCGACCGGGATCGTTGCTCAGTGCCAGAACGAGCGGTCCCAGTTCAAAAACAAGGAAATCGCAATGAGGCTTTTAAAGAGCAGGCTCTATGAACTCGAGCTGAGCAAACGTCAGGAGGAAAAAGACAAAGTCGAGTCCACAAAAAAAGACATATCATGGGGCAGCCAGATACGTTCGTATGTGCTGCATCCGTATAAAATGGTAAAAGACCACAGGACCGATTATCAGTCGAACGACCCGTTTGGCGTTCTCGACGGCAAGCTGGATGATTTTATAGAGGCATTCCTTTTAAAGAAGTTTGTGCCGGAGGAAAAAAAGTAAATCCGTGAGGAAGGATGGAAACATGAAAGAAAATAATGAAATATTTCAAACAAGATACAATAAACTGAAGCAGCTCAAAGAGCTTGGATTCCCCCTGTATCCCAATAACGTAAAGCCATCGCATACGTCGGCACAGGTGTTGTCTCTCTACGGAGACCGTACGCATGAGTCGCTCGAAGGCTTAACAGATATGGTATCCATAGCCGGCAGGGTCATGATTGTACGGAGTTTCGGGAAATCGGCATTCATCGTGATCCAGGACCGGGGAGGCAGGCTGCAGGCATACCTTCAGAAGGGCAAGATAGACGAAAAGGAATTCGCTGCCTTCCAATTGCTTGACTCGGGAGATATTGTCTGGGTTGAAGGGACGCCGTTCAAAACAAAAACAGGCGAGCTGACGCTCCGTGCGACCAGATTCATGATACTGAACAAGACATTGAACGATCTGCCCGAAAAGTGGCATGGTTTAAAAGACGTCGAGATACGGTACCGGCGGAGGTATGTCGATTTGATCGTCAACGAGCCGGTCAAGCAGGTCTTTATAAAGAGGGCTGCGCTTATCGATTCGATACGCACATTTTTCAAATCTCTTGAATTTATCGAGGTCGAGACTCCTATGATGCATCCGATTGCCGGCGGTGCCGCTGCCAAGCCGTTCAAGACATACCATAATGCTCTCAATATGCCTCTCTACCTGAGGATCGCACCCGAGCTTTATCTGAAGAGACTTGTCGTCGGCGGAATGGATCGCGTGTTTGAAATAAACCGCAATTTCCGCAACGAAGGTGTGTCTACGAAACATAATCCGGAATTCACCATGCTCGAATTCTACTATGCCTACGCTGATTATGAAGACCTGATCAAGCTGACCCAGGATCTGTTTTCTTTCCTCATCAAACAGTCCGGCACCGACGGCACGATAACATTCAACGGCGAATCCATATCGCTTGTGCCTCCTTTCAAACGGCTGGGGTTCTGTGAAGCGCTGTCCATGCACACCGGGATAAAAACAGAGGACATCGGCAATAAAGAACAGCTCCTTCAGTACGCTGATGCGAATAAGCTGAAGACCGACAGGAATGCAGGTTTAGCCGACCTTCAGATCGAGCTTTTTGACAGAGTGGTTGAAGAAAAACTCATCCAGCCGACCTTTATAACCGATTTTCCCGTCGATGTTTCGCCGCTCGCACGCCGCAGCGACAAACAGCCGGATAAGGTCGATCGCTTCGAGCTTTATATTGCAGGTATAGAGATTGCCAATGCGTTCTCGGAACTCAATGACCCCATAGATCAGGAACAAAGGTTTCAAAAACAGATCCAGACTGCGGAGGAAGGGTTGAAAGAAATGGACGAGGACTACATCAATGCCCTCGAGACAGGGCTCCCTCCGACGGCAGGCGAGGGCATAGGCATCGACAGGCTTGTCATGCTTTTCACCGGCTCACCTTCCATACGGGAAGTGATATTGTTCCCGCTGCTCAAGAAACAGGAGTGAACATGGGCTATGAACTCGGCGTGAGCCTCAGATACATACAATCGAAAAAAAGGCAGAAATTCATATCCATCATAACATTGCTTTCCATTATCGGAATCATGGTCGGGGTCATGGCGTTGATCATTGTGCTGTCGGTCAT
>JAKAHI010000278.1 GCA_021815065.1 bacterium
AGTGGCTATAACGGAAAGCATACTTGCAGCGATGGCATATTTTATGTTGATCCCGAGGAGCACAAGAGCAGGAACAATGATAATGCCGCCTCCCATGCCGCTCAGTGCACCAATGAATCCCGCAAACACCGATATCAAAAATATTAATGTCATCTTATATATTGTATACAATATGCAAAAAAGAGTGTCAATATAATTTTAAAACAACGTGCACATTCATGTGTGCCGGTAATGTTTGTGTTGATATTTACTGCATGAATGTTTAATTACAGTAGAGTGAATGATTGAGAGTTGTTTTTCATGTGGAGGACAACGTATAATCCATGATAAAGGAAAAAGAAAAAATCAAAAGTCTTGTGTCCGGGGAACAATACGACGCATTGTGCGTACTGGTAAAAGAGAAAAAAAGCAGATTGTCTTTATTGCTTTCCTTAAGCTACACTACAGACAACAATGCCCGGTTTAAGGTTATCAAGGCTGCAGGATATGCGGCATCGGCGATCCCGGAACGTGAATCGGATTTCCTCCGTACCATTATCAGCAACCTGTTCTGGTCGCTGAACGACGATTCCGGTAGTGTGGGCTGGTCGTCTCCCGAGCTCCTTGGAGAGATTATCAGTGCCAGAATGGATCTTTTTAAAGAATACGTGCCGCTGGTAATTTCCCTGTTGAAAATAAAAGAGGCATATTTCAGACCCGGCGTATTATGGGCAATGGGCAGGATTGCCGCACGTGATCCTTCTCCTATAAAACCGTATGCTCCGTATATAAATATGTACCTTGCCGATCCGGTCTCCGAAACACGGGGATACGCTGTCTGGTGTCTTGGCCAGATAGGATCTCCGGTGCCTGAGGAACACCTGCAGCATCTTCTGCAGGATACCACCGAAGTATGGCTGATGGACGGGCAGGGTAACATCTCGAAAAAGACCGTTGGCGGGATTACACAGGAGACAGTAACCCGGAAACTGCAATAAGCAAGCCGCCGCGTTAGATACCCACGGGCAAGCCCGTAACACGCGGATTCATTGGCAGAAAAATCTTCTGTCCTTTGTGCAAAAGCATGTTCCAATATTATTCTTGAACATCACCTCATATACTGTTTATCTGATACACGGAGGCTTGATTATGACTAAAGAAACGAAAGGGATAGACGGGATCTTTTACCCGGGGAGTGTAGCGATATTCGGAGTCTCGGAGAAACCGGAGAACCTCGGCCAATTTATCTTAAGAAACATGATAGACAATAACTATACCGGAAGGGTCTACCTGATTGGCACAAAAGACGGAGAAATAAACGGCAGGAGAATCTACAAGAATATATATGAGGTGCAGGAAAGTGTTGATCTTGCCGTTATCCTTACCCCCGCACAATCAATCCCCGGATTACTTGCCGATTGCGGCAAGAAAGGCATTGGGTATGCAGTCATAGAATCGGGAGGATTTTCGGAAACAGGCGTACAGGGCACGGCGCTTGAACAGGAGATTAAAAAGATTGCACAAACCTACGACATAAGATTTACCGGCCCCAACGGGCTCGGTATCGTGAATATGGAAAACGGATTGTGCACGCCTTTTTCTCCGGTCGTTCCGCCTATAAGAAAGGGAAGCGTGTCCATAATTTCCCAGAGCGGCGGCATGTCCTTGACGATTATGCAGATGTTCAGCTACGAGGGCGTGGGTATCAACAAGGTCATAAGTGCGGGTAATAAAGCGAATATAGATGAGATCGGTTATCTGTCTTACCTCATAAATGACCCGGGCACCAGGCTGATCGCCTTATATCTGGAGGATATTAAAAATGGCACCAGGTTGATAGAGCTCATCCAGAACAGCAGCAAACCAATTATTGTTTTTAAATCCAACACGAGTCCCAAAACAGCCCGGATTGCAAGATCCCATGCCTCGGCTATTGCGAACGACGATGCGGTTGTAACCGAAGCATTGAAAGAAGCGGGTGCAATACGGGCGGATACCCTTTCGGAATTCACGGATATCGTTAAGCTTTTGAATATCGCCGGTACCTACGGCAACAGGATCGCTGTGCTGTCGAGATCCGGCGGACATGCGGTTATCACCCAGGATGCAATAGCACGGTACGGCTTTGAAACGCCGCAATTTTCCGGAAAATTTCTCGAGGAGGTAAACAAGCATGTACGGGCAGGCATTATTAACTTTACCAACCCGCTTGATATGGGCGATATCTACGATTTTGATTTTTACACGAGCGCTGTTGAGCTTGCATTGTCGGACCCTTCCTTTGATTTTGTTGTTTTCATTCATACGTATTCATCGGCCATCCATGAAGGATCATCCGAAGAAATGGCAAAAAAGTTTATGGAATTAACGAGAAAGTACCGTAAGCCGGTGCTGCCCTTATTCTTTACCGAGGTTGCCAACCTGAACAAATTAAGAGAGAACATCGATTATCCTTTTTTCTTCGATCCGGCTGCCATGCTCGGGTCTGTGGCAAAAATACGGGACGCGGGATCGTACAAGCGAAAACTTACCCTGCCGTCAAAACCGTACACCGAAAGCGGTTCTCAGGAAAAAATAAAAAACACTCTGTCGTTAATGGGTTCTTTGAATGTCGCACAATTCCACGATATCCCTATAGCTCCATGGGTGTATGCAAGATCCCTGACCGAGGTTAAGAACAGTATAAAGGAACTGGGCTACCCTCTGGCCATGAAAATCGAATCAAGGAATGTTTCACACAAATCGGATTCTGGCGGTGTTATTCTTGATATAGACACCGAGACAAAAGCTGTTGAAGCATACGACTGGCTCACCGACGGCATAAAGAAAGTCCACCCGGACATAATCACCGACGGCGTGATTATTCAAAAGATGATGAAGGGCCCCGTGGAGTTGATAATAGCTGCCAAAAGAGATGAAGAGTTTGGGCCCGTTATCATTATCGGCATAGGCGGTATATATACAGAATTTATTAAAGATACAGTTCTCGCTCTTTGTCCGGTTGATGAGGCATACGCAGAAGAAATGCTC
>JAKAHI010000279.1 GCA_021815065.1 bacterium
TGCGCGGGGTCATCTTCGACCTGTACCCCGGGGAATGCGTTTATCAGCTCTATGGCCTTTTGCCGGGTAATCTTCTTTTCCGTCTGGATATTGACGGCAACAGAATGAGCCCTGAAAACAGGCACCCTGACGGTCGTCGGGGAAACCTTTATCGTCTGATCGTTCAATATCTTTCTTGATTCATTGATAAGCTTCATCTCTTCTTTTGTATATCCGTTTTCAAGAAAAACATCAATATGCGGCAACACATTGAATGCAATCTGATAAGGAAACACCTCTACCTTGAGCGGTTCTCCCTTTGCCCATGCCCTTACCTGGGCCTCAAGCTCTGCCATTGCCTTTGCACCGGCTCCGGAAACCGCCTGATAGCTTGTGGCTACCATGCGTTTTATTTTGCCGTACTTGTGCAGGGGAGCTGCACCCATGAGTGTAACGATAGTCGTACAATTCGGATTGGCGATGATACCTGTTTTCTTGTACTGCTTTATTGCATCGGGATTTATCTCCGGTACCACGAGCGGAATATCCGGCTCCATCCTGAATGCAGAGCTGTTGTCTATAACAACAGCCCCTGCTTCGACTGCGTTTTTTGCGAACTCCTTGCTCCTGGAAGCACCAGCAGAAAAAAGGGCTACCTCAACACCTGTGAAGGACTTGGGCCCCAATTCTTCCACTGATATATTTTCTCCCTTGAATGTAAGGGTCTTTCCTTTTGACTTGCTTGATGCAAGCAATTTCAATTCCCTGACCGGAAACTTACGTTCCTCGAGTAACTGCAGCATCACATTGCCGACTGCACCGGTCGCACCTGCAATGGCAACTGAATAACTTTTACTTCCCATTTCCTTAACTCCTTTTATTTGATTGTAATCTATTTTTACTATTTTAACCTGTCTGCCTTTATAATAAGGTAGAATGCAGGATTTCATTTCTGTCATTCCCGTGTAAACGGGAATCCAGGTCTTTATTTGTTATTTAATTTACTTCTTTCAAAAAAACAACATCCGGATTCCCACTTTCGCGGGAATGATACAGAGAAATATCGAATTTCTCTATTCTATCCTTTTCACTATCTCCTCACCCATTTCCTGTGTCGAGACCAGCCTGCCTGTCCCATCGTCTATGTCCTTTGTACGGAAGCCGGCATCGAGCACTTTTTGTATTGCATTTTCAATTATATCAGAAAACTCTATTCTGTTAAATGAATACCTGAACATCATTGCAACGGATGCAATCGTTGCAATGGGGTTGGCAATACCCTTGCCTGCGATATCGGGTGCAGATCCGTGTATCGGTTCATAGAGGCCCTTTTTGTCGCCGACACTTGCCGATGGAAGCATGCCCAGCGAGCCCGTAAGCATGGATGCCTCGTCGCTGAGGATGTCGCCGAACATATTGTCCGTGAGTATGACGTCGAATTGCGCCGGGTTTCGAATGATCTGCATAGCGCAATTGTCGACATACAGGTGATCGAGTCTGACCTCGGGATAATCGACTGCGACCTCTTTAACGATTTGCCTCCAGAACATGGATGTTTCGAGTATATTCGCCTTATCGACGCTTGTTACATGTTTCTTCCTGAGCATCGCCGCCTCAAAAGCCCTTTTCGCAATCCTTTCAATCTCTTTGCGGGAATACACAAGCGTGTTATAACCTTTCTTGTTCTCCTTTATGCCTCTTGGTTTGCCGAAATATATGCCGCCGGTAAGCTCCCGTACGACCAGCATATCCACATTTTCTATTACCTCGGGTTTCAAGGTAGATGCCTTGAGCAAGGCCATATAGGGTTTAGCAGGCCTTAGGTTTGCATACGTCTTAAGTCCCTCCCTGAGTGCAAGCAAAGCCTTTTCAGGCCTGATCGAAGGTTCAACTACATCCCACTTTGGGCCTCCGACCGCACCCAGCAGTACAGCATCCGCCTTTTTTGCTTCCTTGAGATATTCTTCTTTCAGCGGCACTCCATAGATATCTATACTTGCACCGCCGATAGGGAATTCCTGCATTTCGAGCTTAAGCTTACCTTTTTCCGCTACCCTGGTAAGCACCTTTTTTGCCTGTTCTACGACTTCAGGACCTATCCCGTCTCCGGGGAATATAACGATTTTCTTTTTCATAAGATTAATTCTCCATTTTATATTTTAAAACTCGGCAGATTCTTCGCTTTGTTCAGAATGACGGAACATTCGTTGTCATTCTGATGAAAGACGACTCGGCGCCACAGCGACGAATCTCTTTTTATTTAGTGTCCTCTCTTCTCCATATAATTCATCAACCCGCCTGCTTTCAGCAACTCCTGCATAAACTCCGGAATAGGCGTAGCATTATAAACTTTATTAGTTAAAAGCTCTTTTATGAGCCCTGTGTCAAGATTAACCTCAAGGGGTGTACCTGTTTTTATGCTGTCAATGTCCTCATTCACCTCAAGCAACGGCAGCCCTATATTGAACGCATTCCTGTAGAATATCCTTGCAAAGCTTCTTGCTATGACAAGGGATATCCCGGTCGCCATTATAGCAATAGGTGCGTGCTCTCTCGACGAACCGCTGCCGAAGTTCGAACCGCCGACGATGATATCCCCCTTGGTCACCTTTTTGTAAAAATCAGCCTCAACACCCTCCATAGCGTGCTTTGCCAGTTCGTCATGATCAAAAGTATTGAGATACCGCGCAGGTATAATAACGTCCGTGTCTATATCATTACCGAAAACATGTGCATTGCCCCGTATTATCATTCTATGCCTCCTAATCTTATTATACTGTTCATACGGTCATTGCTTCACCTTCGGTTCGCAACGACGATTGAACACTATGCATTGTTATCCGTTATCCTTTTATCCCCAGTTCCTCGGGTGATCCTATCCTGCCCAGCACGGCCGAAGCAGCTACTATTGCCGGGTTCGCAAGATAAACCTCGCTCTTCAGATCCCCCATCCTGCCCTTGAAGTTCCTGTTCGTCGTTGCAACAGCTCTCTCCCCCGGTGCAAGGACACCCATGTGCCC
>JAKAHI010000280.1 GCA_021815065.1 bacterium
GAACGGATCATCAAAGAAGCGGTTCCGGATTAATCCAGCTTGATTACCCTGTTCTCGATCATAAAATAGAAGATTTCTTTTGCGTATTCATCGGGTGTCATATCAAAACTGTCGAAATCGAACAGCGACATCAAAACATCCTTCAACTCTTCGAACCCTTCGGGCCGTTCCTTCTGTAAAGCCTCGACGATAACCCATTCGTCACTCTCCCGGGGAAAAGGGTTTTTTATACACTGCACGGTAAAATGGATGTGCTGGAGTTCGCTGTCATCGATGCCTAAATCATCCGCATATTCGTCAAGTTCCTCTCCGTTATCATCGTCATAAAGTTCGAAATCGTCTCCGTTCTCGTCATCGTCATATTTTTTCTTGTCCATGCGCAAACACCCCCTTTATATCTTGTATTGAATTCACAAACATCTCAAGGCTCTTGTCGACCGCTGTAGTCTGATGGTAGATGAAAAGGTGCCAGTAATCCTGAATAGAGCCGGGAGAAAGCAGCAGCTCGTCAGCCCTTGTTTGTGCCATTTCCCCTTCATGCTGCCAGAATGTATCGATTGATCCGCTGAGCACCCCGGTGAGGTAATCTTTGTCTTTTTGAGGAAGCGCCTTTCGTACGGCCCACAGTGCAAAGACAAACGGAAGACCGGTCCATTTATACCATTCTTCCCCGAGATCGTACCTATAGCGAAAACCTTTCAATCCGTGGTGTGCATGCACAAGCGCGTTGTCGCCGATCAAGAGGTACGCATCGACGTCGTCCTGCTCCGGCTGGTCGAGGTATTCGGCAGATTTGACTCCGTATCGCTGTTCGAGGATAAGGTGCATCAGCACCCTCGAGGTAGACGTCTGGGATGTTATACCGATTTTACGGTTGCCGAGCTCTTCCACAGGTATTTTTGTAAAAAGGTTCACGCTTCCGGCCTTTTCCTTGACAGCAACACACATCCTGCCCAGAGGTTCATAGCTCTCCTGCAGGTTCAGAAAGTCCATAACGGATATCGGAGCAGCATCTATGGAATCTTTTGTACCGGCAAGCCTGCCGATCTGACGCGGATAGCCGGACACGAGTTCAATGTCCGGGCTCTTGCCCGCATGCTCAAGTGCATAGTAAAACGGGTCGACATTTATGTACGGCATCCTGGCGAGTTTTAACTGCATATCCTTTACCGGTAAATTTTTATTACCTTGTATTCTCCGTTTCTCTGTGCGGGTATATAACCCGTATCTTTAATCATGGAGATCATCTTGTTGTTTGTCAACCCTGCAGGCGTTCTTGCGCCCGCTGCGTGGGTCACCTTTTCCTGACCGATGGTCCCGTCGATATCATCCGCACCGAAATGCAGGGCTATCTGCGTAATACCTTCCGAAAGCATGACCCAGTACGCTTTGATATGCGGGAAATTGTCGAGGTATAACCTTGAGAGAGCTATAATCTTGAGCTTCCGTATACCGGTCGGGGTAGTTACCTTGTTCTCCAGCGGGGTATTTACCGGATGAAACGTAAGAGGGACAAACGTCAAAAACCCGGCTGTCTCGTCCTGCAAAGTCCGTAGTTGCTCAAGGTGTGAAATAAGATCATCATCCGTTTCGATGTGTCCGTACAGCATGGTTGCATTCGTTTTGATACCGAGCGAGTGCGCCACCCTATGCGTCCCGAGCCATGCATCTTTTGACTCTTTGCCCTTGAACAACTTTGCCCGTATGCTGTCGGAAAGCAGTTCTGCGCCCCCTCCGGGCAAGGTGTTGAGTCCCGCGTCTTTGAATCTGGACAGGACATCCCGAACATCCATCTTGTACAACTTTGCGAAATAACCTATTTCCGTTGCAGTGAACGCCTTTACCGTTATTGACGGAAAATGGGCGCGTATCTCTTGTATCATCGATACATAATAATCGAACGGTAAATCCGGATTGAGCCCGCCGACGATATGCACCTCGTCCAGTTCTTTGCCTGAGGCCGTCAGTTCAGAAATAATCTCCCCGGTAGTCATGGTATAGGCATCTTTTGCATGCTTGCCCCTGGCATAAGCGCACACCTGGCAGTGAACACTGCATATATTGGTGTAGTTTATCTGTTTGTTTACGGTAAAATATACAAGCCTGCCGTTGAGCTGCTGTTTCTTATAATCCGCCATGGCACCGATAAAGTGGATATCATTGGAGTTCAGCAGGGTGTGTGCATCTTCTCTTTCGAGCCTTACACCTTTTTTAATCTTCTCAGCAACGGTGTTCAGGGTCGCATCTGCAGCACTCGCGCTGAATCTTTTCAGCGTTTTGTTTGTCATATTATTTTTTTGCCGTCGTATCGGAAATCTTTACCCCGAAGACTCCGATGGTCATGGGCCTTGAGTCCTGAATAAGGGGGCCGATCGCCGTATAGGGATTTACCGGGCTGTCGATTGAATGGATAACAATGGTGTTGTCGCCTTTCTCGAGCATGAACGGCCCGCTCATCCAGCCCAATACAGGCTGCTGTTGTGCTGCAAGGTCTATACGATTGATCATCTTTCCATTGACATTGACCGTGAGCCAGTGAATGGACTTGAACGGATTGATAATGCCCATCAGGAGCTTAACCATCCTCGGTTTATCCACACCGAGAACTTTTATTGTCCCGTCCTGAGACATCATTCTGAAAACCATCCCCTCTTTTACGTTCAGGGCCGGAGCATACCATCCGGAGCCAAGCTCCGTAAGCTCGCCGCGATGGACGGACAAGTAAGCTCTGGTCAGTAAAAAGATGGACACATAGCCGTCATTATAAATCGGCTCTCCGCAGTATGCCTGCAACAACTTATGCAGTGCGCCATAATCCTCCTGATCGTAGGCGAGCCTGTTGACGATGATATATCCGACACCGAGATCCATGAGCTGCCGTATGCCGTAATCGGCAATTGCGTGCTTATCCACCGGTATGATGTCGCCGTACCTGAGAATAAGGGGATCGTTCAGTTCCGACAGAAAGGGCGTTGTTTTTAT
>JAKAHI010000281.1 GCA_021815065.1 bacterium
GACAGTGCGTATCTCCTCGCAGTTTCACCCGATAAACTTTCGACATTTCAGGTCGTGGATGCTGTTTCCGGGAATGGCGGAACCGGCACTTCCCTGAGCCTCATTGAGCCTGAGGTGTACAAATTCTATGAAGAAATGAACGATGATGTACAAAAGAAATACCAGGCGCATACCATAGCTGACCTTTTACCGCACGAGAGGAAATAACATCCCGAAGTGTCTTGTAATGGTCGGGGCGGGCGGATTTGGACCGCCGACCTTTCGGTCCCGAACCGAACGCTCTACCAGGCTGAGCCACGCCCCGTATTAATTCATGAACTACTCCGCTGCAATCCGCATGTTCAACAATTCCTTTTTCACTGTCTTTTGACAGAAGAGATCAAAGGGACGGTAAGAACAAGCTTTCAAGTTTCTTGTTATCAAATAGCTCACCATTTTGTGGAGGTCAATAGAATAATGCATTTCGTGAATGTTCTCGAATGATAGAAGCAGGTCTACAGGACTACCCGCGCGGCTCTTGCCCTTTATATGCTGTAGCTTACCCCTGCGATCCACACGGTCTGCGGCGTTACGAAGACGGACCCCGATGTCTGGTTAAGCTTTTCTGATAAGGACAGTTCTGCTGCCACGGCTATCCGCAGACCGGTAACCGGTGTGTAAAAGATGATACCGGGCGTAAGATACAATGGGTTCTGATTGAACGATACGTTCGAGAATGACGGGTCGTTTGCAGCATAAGAGCTGTACCTGTTTGCGAATTGAGAGGTAAACTCCAGCATGGGTTCTATGTAATAGTGCGGAAGCGGAAACAAAAGCGAGCATGCCAGTAGGGTACGGTTGTCTCCCCGTATGCCCATAGCATATTTACCGACCGGTGGAATAAAATTATTGTCATTCGATGAAATAAGATTCAGCGTATTGTCCCACAAATATCCGAGACGCAGGTTGGCTATCAGGGGAAACGAAAGAGATGAATCGAGCATATCATACGACGCCAGAAGACTCAGTGTATAGCTTGTCGCATTACCGTTGTATCCTGCATACCCGGTACTCCCCGCTTTGCTATAAGTTAAAATTTCACCGATTCCTCCCACGCTGAGCTGCGGTAAGATTTTATAACTCGTTTTAATGCCGATGCGCAGGTCTCCCGAATAATTCAGGGTTTGCGAAGAGCGTATCCTGCTTGAAGAATAGAGGGAACCTATGGATACATCCAGATAGCGGACAGGAGCGTATGAGAACACTCCGTAGAGCGTATCATTCTTCAATGTGTCACCTGTTCCGAGCATCGCCTGCTGATACGTATAGGCATTATAGAGGGCAACACCCGCAACACCAGGCTGTATAAAGGCAGAAGGTACTTGCAAAGAACCGTGCTGTCCCGTCATGGAACCATCCGTGCGGGCAGGGCTTTTCGTTTCTATTGCCGTATACGGCGGAGGTGTGATTGTTCCGGGTTGATTTACGTCTGCCTTTGCATAACCTGCGAGCGTCAGTATACCGAGAATCATTATGAAACATTTTCTCATGTAGCCTCCATTATTCATCAGGCAGGCATTCCTGCAGGTCTGCCGCCTCACCCTTTTTTCATTTCAGAGGTATGCTTTTTTATTCTGTGGCTGTGTTTTGTTTTTATGGAATCCGCTGCCCATGGGTCATTCTTATAAGCTTCCATCCAATCTATCTTACCGAAATATTTTGAACAATAAAAACAGGGAAAGTAGTCGAGCTCGGTTATTTGTTTGTTTTTGATGAGATCTATCTTGTCAAGGTTGAACTTATGGATCGCATCTGCCCACATTTTATGCGCATCGTATAAACTGACGGTGTTGAGGTCCGCGATTACGTCGAGTTCTTCCTCGTGTGCTCCCGTATACCCGGATATCTGGCAGCAGAATGAAAGCCTGCCTTTATAGTCTATGTTCGGAGAATACATGGTCAGTGCCCTGCATTGGAAGAACAACAGGGGTTCGTAGTGACCGAGAGAAAAGTTTATTTCTATCTTCATGATGTTTTTCAGTTTTTCAACCCTTTTCTCCGCTTCCCTATACTCACCGGGCGACAGTACTAGGTCCTGCTCGAACGCAAGCGTCGTCGGCTCGAGATGTGCATAAAACAGCCTTTTTAATCCGAGTTCTGATGCGAGAACCGCCATCTGCTCTATTTCGTTAAAATTCTTTTTATTGACGGTGATCTGGACACTGATATCTATTCCCTTGATTTTCAGTATGCTGATTGCCTGCAGGATTTTTTTGAACGAACCTTTACCCCGTATATAATCGTGGGTCTTCTCGTTTGAGCCGTCAAGGGAGATCGAGACACCGGATAGTTTACCGATGCGCCCGGGAAAATGCGGGTCATTCAGCATTTTCCATACGGACAGGAAATTCCACGCATTTGTCACGAAATGATACGTATAACCATGCTGTACTACCGTGTCGATGATTTGGGCGAAGTGCGGGTGGAGTGTGGGTTCGCCGCCGGTAAATGCAATATGTTTCAGATTGTACGCCTTTGCCTGTTTCAGTATGCTGTCGAACAGTTCGACGGATATAAAGCTTCTCATGTCCGTTTTGTCCCGTAAACAGTGCAGGCAGCTTAGGTTGCATTTATTCGTCAGCTCGAAACTCATCTCATAAAACGACATCGTCTTCCCCCTTTTGTGTAAGTCTATTCATTACTTATCCTTTTAAAAATAATCAATGGATCTTTTAAAAGGTCCCTCCCGCAGAGGCAAAGGTATGCCTTTGTCTGGCGGATGAGTGCATTCAGCGTACCGATGTGTTTGTCTGCCGTGCCCTTGTGAAAGAACATCATCAACGATTGCGGTATCAGAAGGGACATGGCCCGGGTGCTTTCAAGGGGCACTATCTCCGTATCCTGACGCTTCGCGAGTTGTAAAAAGAAAATGGCACGGGGAACCACACTGCGGACTGTCTTGAACCTGCTGTACGGAACCATGGCCTTTCGAAAGGGCGGTAC
>JAKAHI010000282.1 GCA_021815065.1 bacterium
GCAATGAACACGCTTATTCTGTCTGTCTCCGCAATATTTGTTTCCTGGATCATAGCACTGCCGCTGGGCATCATTTCCGGTATAAAAGAGCAAAGCCTGTTTGACAGGACAGCGGGTGTCGTAAATTATGTCGGCATATCCATACCTTCATTTTTTCTTGCATTCATCTTGCTTCTTATCGCCGCAAAAACAGGCATTCTGCCAACCGGGGGCACAACAAGTCCGCTCTACGGGTTGTTAAGTCCGGCGGATAAAATTTATGACCGGATTATTCACCTTATCATGCCGGTGATCGCGCTCGCTGTGCCGCAGGTCGCTTCCTATACCCGCCTGATACGGGCGAATATCATTGAGGTCAAACGCAGCGAGTTTGTTATTGCAGCAAAGGCGCGGGGCGTGAAAAACTCGAGGGTAATCTATGTCCACCTCCTGAAGAATGCGATTAACCCGTTTATTACGCTTGCGGGTTATGATTTCGCAGGACTGCTCGGCGGAGCGGCATTGGTGGAGACCATACTGAACCTGCAGGGGCTTGGAACACTGTTGTTGAAGGCCGTGATGTCGATGGATGTTTTCCTGCTCATGGGCGACATACTCATCGGTGCGGGTATGCTCCTTCTGGGCAACTTGATCGCGGACATTGCGCTTATCTATGTTGATCCGAGGATCAAATCGCAGACATGAAAGACCTATGAAAACAAGCCAGAAATCAGCTGCCATAGCAGCAGGCACAATACTGTTTCTCCTTTACATGAGTGCGATATTCGCACCCGCAGTGGCCCCCTATTCGTATCTGTCTCAAAACAGGGATTTTCCCGACGAGCCGCCGACCGCCGTCCACTTCACGATTCATAAAAACGGCATGACCGAATTTGTCAGACCGTATATTTATAACTACGTATTGTCGGACATCCATAGTGAAACATACCGGGAACTCAAGGATAAACGCTACCCCGTAGAGTTCTTGACGCACGGAAAGCTCTTCTATGTCCGGGGTGCTCCCATCCATGTGCTCGGGACCGATGCGCTGGGGCGGGATTATTTTTCCAGGCTCGTCTACGGCGGGAGGATCAGCCTGTTTATAGGTTTGATAGGCGTTGGAATAAGCTTCGGCATCGGTATTATCGTAGGGACACTTTCCGGATACATCGGCGGCATCATGGATACCGTTATCATGAGGCTTACCGAGATCATCATGTCACTGCCTACGTTCTACCTGCTCTTGACGCTCGCAGTCGTCATACCTTCGGGTGTCAGTTCCGCAACGACCTTTATGCTTATCATCGTGATACTGAGTTTTATCGGCTGGGCCGGTTTCGCACGGGTAATACGGGGCATGGTGTTGAGTCTGAAAGAGAGAGACTTTGTAAACGCATCGAAGGCATACGGGGAATCGACCTGGGGCATCATCAGAAAACAGCTCGTACCGAACCTCCTGTCGTATACCATTGTTTCGATTACACTGTCCATTCCGGGATACATCATCAGCGAATCCGCACTGAGCATGCTCGGTCTTGGAATTCGGGAACCCGATGTGAGCTGGGGCAACATGCTCAGCGAGGCTACAAACGTCGAGGCGCTCACCGCGAGGCCGTGGATGCTGTCCTCCGGTATCTGTATCATAGTCACGATCCTCTGTTTGAATATTATCGGGGATTATCTCCGGGCAACCATCGACCCGCATATACATTGATGAGCAATGATTTATCCGGAAAATGCATTTGAAAATCAGGAAAGTCTGCGAAATGATAAATTGCCGGATAAGGAAAGAGTTGTCCGTCTCTGTTCCCAGCACAACTAAATTATGGTTGCAAATCAAAATAAAATAATGTAAAAAAAGAACATTCCGTTGTTGTATACTTTTTGCACAGTACTGGAAGGATACCGGTTGAAGTGTCATGATAACAAGAACAGAAGATGAAAAATATATAGAACTGGTGAACCAGATCGGATTGCAGTTGTTTGAGATATCGGATCCCGAGCAGATCTTCGATGTATTTCTCAAAACAGTACTCAACATTACCGGTATGGAAATGTCGGCAATCCATGCGTACAACACAAGAACAGGAAAGCTTGAAATTATAAAAAGCATAGGAGTGCCGGAGGACATCTATGAATCCGTCTTTGCCATACTGCCCCATGAAGGGGTTTCCGGCAGGTCGTTTTCCGATTCAGCCGTCATATTCTACAGCAGTAATGCGAAAGACAACCTTGCTGTTTCCGTAATTCCGGATAAAATAAAAACCCTTGTTGCAATCCCGGTCAAATTTATGGACATCACCATCGGCGTGCTCGTCATTGCGAGTCAGAAAACAATATCCATAAACCATATCGACAGCGGGTTCATGGAAAATATTACCCGGTACATCGGCGGCATGGTTGAGCATGTACGGCAGAGCAAAGGATTGACGAAGAACAGCAAGGACGCTTCATTCAACAGAAAGGTAGTGGAAAATATTATCCAGGACTTACCCAGCGGAGTCATCTACATGGATACCGGAGGCAGGATACTGCTTTTTAATCCTGTTATGGAACAGATCACCGGCATAAAGGCGCATGACATTATAAACAAACAGGTCGACGAATTTATACGTCATATTAAAATTTCGGGGTTTGACTATGCGGATGTTGTAAAAAACGCGGTCGTTAAAAAAAGGATAAACAGCTTCGGCATTCTTCCCGACGGCAGGGAAATATACTTCGGTTTTACCATTGCTCCGGTAAAAGACGTACACAACAAAGTCGAAGGCGTTATTGCGATATTTGCCGATCTCACTCAGATAAAACGGATGGAGGAGGAACAGCGGCGTCTGTCCCACCTCGCCATGATAGGGGAGATGTCCGCACGGCTTGCGCACGAAATCAAAAACCCGCTGGCAAGCATTATCATAGGAATACAGTTGTTCAAGAAGAGGCATCCCGGGGACAGCGACTCGAAATATCTCGATATGATCATTTCGGAGATACAAAGGATAGACGA
>JAKAHI010000283.1 GCA_021815065.1 bacterium
TGATGAAACGGCATCTTTGGTTAAGGGCATATTAAACCACTGCGTAATAGAGCAAGCCGTCCCTTTCAAAGGACTGCACCATGTCGTGCTGTTCAAGCAGGTCGAGATGTCCTATGACCTCTGAAGCCGCAAGATAGACATCCGTTTGATGTAGTTTTTTAAACAAACCACCGGTGATCTCATACGGCGTCATGGGCTTTTGCTTCAGTATGTTGTGGATACGCATCATGCGTTTGTAATGAAAGGTAAGCAGATTTTTTATCAGCTCCTTGTGGTCATAAATCGTTTCATAATGTCCCGGATACACGGTTTTTATGTCCATGTTGAAGAGAATGTCCATGGACGCAATATACTCGACAAGGCTTTTCCGCCTTCCTCCGTCTATATTGAGGTCGAGCAGGGGATTCGGCGAGAGCCTTGAAAGCAGGGTGTCCCCGGAGAGCATCATCCCTTTTTCTCTGTCAAAGAAACATACAGACCCGCTGGTATGCCCCGGAGTCTGGATGACCTCAAAGGTCCCTCCGTCGTAATCAACGTGCATGCCGTGATTGATAAAAGATACCTTGTCCAGCCTGTCTGCGAGGGTATCGAAAAAAGCAGATGCATACCGCATCATGTCGAGGATCTCCTGAGGTATGCCATAGCGTTTGAGATAGTTTCCGTAGAGTGCTTCATCATACTCATTGTTTATGTTGCTGATCTCTTTCTGATGAATAAAAATCTTGTTGTCCGCAATGCCGTCTTTGATCAATTTCTGGGCAGCGCCGAAGTGATCGACATGGCCGTGGGTTATATAGATAGCATCGATATGCCGTATATTGTTTGCCGCAAGGGCCGCGGTGAGCAGGTCATAAGAGTCATCGGTACGAATGCCCGTATCGATCAGGATGAAGTTTTTCTTACCGACAATATACACGTTTATCTGCTGCACCTGAGGGAACGGAAGAGGGAGAACTATCCTCCGGACAAGTCCATTTTCCATGACCTTATTCTCCGGTGCTGCGTCATGGGGATGTTTGTGTTCATGCTTATGTGGTGATGTGTCTGTCATATAAGTAAAAAGTAATCATTGTTTTCTGTTTTTTACAGAAACAGCCCGTCACCCTCATAAAAAGGGTCCGCAATCCGGCGGCGGCAAGGGTGTCCTTGCCCGCCCTTACCGGTATTGTCTACTGCGCGTAGAGTTCCTCTATAAGGTCCTTGTATTTCTCCATGATAACCCTCCGCTTCACCTTGAGGGTAGGGGTAAGCTCTCCGGTCTCCTGCGTAAATTCGTTTGGCAGTATCCGTATCTTCTTGATGGTCTCGTACTTGGCAAGCGATGCGTTTACGCTGTCGATTGCGTTTTGTATGATTTCTATGATTCTCGGATGTTCGACAAGCTCTTTGCGGTTCTTGTAGACTATGTTGTTTTGTTTTGCATACGACTCGATGGCGTCGAACTTGGGTACAACAAGGGCGACGCAGTAAGGTTTTTTATCGCCGATCATCGCGACCTGCTCGATATACCTGTTCATTTTCAGTGAGTTTTCTATGGGCTGCGGCGCGATGTTCTTACCGCCGGCCGTGACGATGAGGTCCTTTTTTCTGTCCGTTATATGGAGATAACCTTCATTATCCAGAAATCCTATGTCTCCGGTATGAAAGTAACCGTCTTTCTCTATGGCCTCCGCAGTTGCCTCGGGTTTTTTGAAATAGCCTTTCATGATCATGGGACCCCGTGCAAGGATTTCCCCGTCAGGTGCGATCTTTATTTCACAGTTCGGTATGGGTTTACCCGCTGTTCCGAATTTCATCTTGCCGTAAGGGTTGACGGTCAGTATGGGAGATGTCTCTGTCAGACCGTAGCCTTCGATAATCGCGACATCCGCTGCAAAGAAAAATTCGCCGAGCTCTTTCGAAAGCGGTGCCCCGCCTGATACAAAGAACAAAAGCCTGCCGCCCAGTATGGCTTTTATTTTGCTGAACACGAGCTTCTTCGCAAGCGCATATTTGATACTCAGTCCGATAGGCAAAGCCTTACCTCCGAGCCTGTAGGGTATCGTTTGTTTGCCCGTGGCAACAGCCCAGTAGAATATCTTCTTTTTCGACGGAGAGCCTGCTTCAACGCCTTCTGTGATCTTTGCGTACATCTTTTCGTAAACCCTCGGTACTGAAACCATTATCAGCGGCCGTACCTCTGCCATGTTGTCCACAATCTTATCGATACTTTCCGCATACGCTATGGTTGCACCGTAGAACATCATTCCATAATAGCCCGCAGTTCGTTCGAAAACATGGCTCAGGGGCAGAAACGATAATGCCACGAACGTATCATTGAGCGGTACATACGTCGCAATATCTTCACAGTTCGAAAGTATATTCTTGTGAGTAATCATAGCTCCTTTCGGATCCCCTGTTGTCCCGGAGGTATAGATGATGGTGATGATGTCATCCGGTTGAATTGCCTGATGCCTGCTCTCAAGGATTTTTTTGTCTTTTTCCGGTTTCCCCATCTTTTTCAGCTCGTCAAGCGTCATAACAAAACCGGGGGCCGGATTTGCATCCAGGGCATCGAGCATGATCACCTTTTTTAAATTCGGGACATTGCCCCGAATCTTCATCACCTTGTCGAGCTGGAGCTTACTCGATACGAAAATAAACTTGGCCTGGGCATCGTTGATTATATATTCTACCTGCTGGGGTGTGTTGGTCGCATAGATAGGAACATTGACGCCGCCTGCACTGATGATGCCGAGGTCTGCATGTGCCCATTCCGGTCTGTTTTCCGATAACAGGCAGACGTTATCTTTTTGCTGTACGCCAAGATCGACAAGTCCGAGGCCCACCTGTTCCACGATGGTCTTTACCTGGTTCCACGATATGTCGTGCCATTTGCCATCCTTTTTGTATTGCTGAAGCACCTTGTCTCCGTACTTTTGTGCCTGAGTAAAAAACATTTCCGGGATATTCTTATATTTCATGGCATACCTCCTGTCA
>JAKAHI010000284.1 GCA_021815065.1 bacterium
TCAAAAGAATACCGATGCCGTTCGAGCCGTCGAAAGAGATAGGTGCGCTGAAAGCCGTGAACCCGGATATTTCCCTGTACCATGCTTTCGTTGCGGACAAATCGGGTCATGCGATATTCACACCCCCCTATGCAGAGGAGTTCTACGGCGCTTATGCAAGCCGCAACGGCGTGATTCTTTCGGCAGAGCACATCGTCGATGAGGACGTTATACGCAAATATTCCCACCTTTCAAAGCTGCCGTCGTACCTCGTAAAAGCGGTTGTACCTATGGAATTCGGCTCACATCCCAGCGGTATGGCAGAAAGCGGGTTTTCCGAGTTTGACGGGTACAGCGAGGATTATGATTTTATACTCGGGTTCAGGGAAGCGGCAAAATCCCTGGACACCCTCGATACGTGGATCCGTGACTGGATAACGGGAGTGCAGGACCATGACGGGTATCTTCATAAGCTCGGCAGTCAAAAACAGTTGTATCTAAAAGGAAAGGCAAAACCCCTTTCATGGGCCGATGAGATCAAGGATGTTCAGGACACCATATCGCCATCGGACCAACCGTCGAAAAACGAGCTCATGACCGCAATGGCATCGGTTGTCCTTGAAGAGAAAATACGCGACAAATCATACAGGGCCGTGCTCGCGGGAATCGGGAATTCGAACATCGCGGCATGGCTGTCAGCCGTGAAGTTGAAGCATGAGAAGGTCGATGTGGAGCTCATAGCAGAGGTAGGCTTCTACGGGTATTACCCGCGGCCCGGGAATCCATTTATCTTTAATTTTGCGAACATACCGACGTGTAAAATGCTGACGAGCGCATTCGATGCACTCGGTTTGATGGTCGGGGGTTATTCGAACAAAACAATCGGTATCATCGGGGCAGGCCAAGTCGACAGGTTCGGCAATATCAATTCAACGAGGGTCGGAGACGGCATATTCCTGGTCGGGTCCGGAGGAGGGAACGATGTTACCGTTGGGGCACAGGAAACCATTGTTGTGTGTCCGTTGAACCAGATGCGTTTTGTCGACAGGGTGTCTTACATAACGGGACCCGGCAAAAAGGTCAGTACGCTGGTCACGGATATGGGGGTATTTGAAAAAGACGAAAAGAACGAATTTGTTTTTACCCGGTATCCGCAAAAGCCCGGCATGGACATCGATGCACACGTGCGGGCTGTTAAGGAAAAGACCGGATGGAATGTTGGCATAGCGAGCAATCTGAAACCCGTAGCGTATCCATCGCAGGAAACGCTCGTTACCATGCGGCTGTTCGATCCGAAAAAGGCGTTTCTATGAACGGCAAGATGATTGCAAACAAAACCGGGAGATGCTATGAAAACACGATCCGCGATGATGGACAAGGTGCTCCATCGCCGCTTTTTTAACCAAAAATCTATGAAGAACAAAATAGTTATGATGTCTATACTAAAACGCTGGATTCCTGCTTTCACAGGAATGATAATTCTCTTACTGTCGATATCTCATGCCGTGTTTGCGGACAACCCTGTTTCCGGGAGCCTGCTGGTGGATACACGGGCAGAGACCGGGAACGGAGATATCAGCAGGGAGGAGTACAGATTAACCCTCACTGCCTCAAAAAGGATACACGAACTGTACGCTTACGGCGAGGTTTGGTTCCGGGGCTTCGGCATAACTCAGCCGACAACCTACCTGCCGCAATTGCAGCAGTATAGTTCAGAACCGCCGACCTATCTCGACGTCAGACAGGTGTATGTCGAGTTTTACAGCTTTTTACTGGAGAACCTCGATGTCAAAGTCGGCAAACAGATCCTCAACTGGGGCACAGCGGATGAGCTGAATGTTACGAACAACGTGAACCCTTATGACCTTGAAGACCCTTTTGCCTTCAACAATAAACTGCCGGTTCCTCTGCTTGTTGCAGAATATTATTTCCCGCACGAGATCTCGTTGACCGGTGTCATAGAACCCCTGTTTGTTCCATCGGTCCTTCCTTCGGACAAATGGGTAACGGCATTTATACCTTCCGAACCGATACCTTCCTGGCTGCACCTCAATCAGATCAACATAGGACTGACCGAGCCGGCTCAGTCAATGCCCGGCGATTTGAGTTACGGCTTCAGGGTGGCGAAGAAGGCTTTGTATGGCTATGACATTTCGTTGAGCTATTATAACGGTTTTTACACACTGCCCGAGCTCGCCTCTGCAAATATTACGACATCGGGAAACAATATCATAGCAAATGCGAATCTTGATTTTCCGAGACTTTCTATCATAGGTGCTGATTTCGCAGGTTCGATCGGGGACCACGGAGTATGGGGCGAGATAGCTTTGAACATACCGCAGCAGCCGGTGAGGTTCAACAGTTATGTCCTGAATATGCCGTATCCCGCAGCATCGTACGATATAGCAACCTCACCGTTCGTTAAATATGTGTTGGGCACCGATTATACGTTCAACGACGGTACCTATGCAAACCTCCAGTTCCTCCATGGAGAGTTTTATGAAATAGGCAATCAGCTCCAGAATTACCTGAGCCTCATGGCGAACCGCAGCTTCATGTACGATAAGCTGAAGGCTCAGATAGCGTTTATAACCGAATTGGCACAGCATAATCTTACGAGCTATATGTTTTATCCGGAGCTTGACTGGATGCCGTACGACAGCATAACCATGGCCGTCGGAGGATACATTTTTGCAGGCGACAGCGGAACGGTCTTCGGCAATATCATCGGCAACTCCGAGGTATTTCTGAAGGCGAGCTATGTGTTCTGATTCGGTTTAGTTTTCAACAGCGTGTCAAGGGCAAACCCTGTTGATCTCTGCCTGGATCCTGACAGGAGTAGGAATGCATGGAGATTGCAGAACAGAGGTTATTTAAGTCCACGAATAGGAACAGGGTCTTCCAGCGTGTTCATATTGCTTGTGTGTACGATCCTGCCGTCCTTTGACAGGAAGATGACCGTTTTAATCTGCGCGTTCCGGATCATGCGCC
>JAKAHI010000285.1 GCA_021815065.1 bacterium
ATGTGTCTCCGGCGCAAATTAAAGCTGTAAGCTGTGTTGCCGTCCTGCCGTTTCAAAACAGTTCCCAAAACAGCAATGCAGGAAAGATTGTTTCGGACATTGTCTCCGTCAAAGTGATGGGGATTGGCGACTTCAGTGTTATGACAAGACCGGATGTACAGGATATACTCAGCGCCCGCGGTATTCTCTTCAAAAACGGTATACCGGTATCCGATGCCCCTGCCATAGGAAAGATTCTGGGAGTGCAGGCGGTTTTTGCAGGCGTAGTTACAAGCTACCCTTCTACGGAGAACAATGGCGCAAACGGGAACGACCCGGTCGGGCTTAAACTCTATTTCATAGATGTGCCTTCAGGCAATGTACTCTGGAGCGGAAAAGGCGATTTCGGGCAGGCATCTCCGCCTGACCGTGAAACAATACCGTACGCAACCGTCGCACAGGACGGTGTGACACAACTTCTCGATCAGTTCCACAGCAGCGTGGATAACAGTTCGGGTGCGTCCGATGTCGTATGCTGGAATGATCCGGATCAGATCCTCTCAAGGCTCGTCATCGACCGGAACGCCGCTGAAACAGCGCCTGCAGGACAGGCCGGAGTTCCTGCAGCCGCAACGGGTGTACAGGCAGCAAACATGCCGCCGGCGAATGTTTCCATTATCAATGCAAGCGGTACCCCGAGGCTTGAGATCAAAATGGGCGTACTGCTCGTCAAGAATAAGTACAATGTATCCAACGTCATCAGCGGGAAAAAACGGATGAACAAAACGACGATCTTTTACAAGCAGAAATACTACAATCAGGCAGTTGCCATCGCAAAACTGCTCAACATACAGCCCGAGCTCGTTCAATCGGATTCCTATAACTGGGACATCACGCTGTTTATCGGCAAAGACATGAAATAACCCGCGGGCATGGGG
Organism: bacterium; assembly: GCA_021815065.1. Lineage (GTDB taxonomy): Bacteria > JAMCPX01 > JAMCPX01 > JAMCPX01 > JAMCPX01 > JAJYLM01. The sequence goes on from JAKAHI010000285.1 coordinate 918, forward strand.
AGCTGTGTCATAACGTCATTGCAAGGTACCACTTTTTATCCCTTCTTGATAACCGTGTCTTTCAACCATGATGCGTCATCCTTGTGCGGATAATCTATGGTGTAATGGATGCCCCGCGATTCCTTTCTCATCTGTGCGCATCGAATGGCAAGCTCGGCAACCGTTGCTATGTTTCTGAGCTCCAGGACATCCTTGTTGATCTTAAAGTTCCAGTAGTACTCGTTGATTTCCTCTTTGAGCATCTCTATCCTTCTCCTCGCACGCATGAGCCTTTTATCCGACCGTACAATACCGACATAGTTCCACATAAACCTTCTTATCTCGTCCCAGTTGTGGGAAACGACGACCATTTCATCGCTGTTGACCGCATTACCGGATGTCCACGGAGGGATTGCCTCATAGGGAAGCACGTCACCGAGATACGACTGGGTTATCTTTGAGGTCTGCTGGGCAAAGACAAGACCTTCGATAAGGCTGTTCGATGCGAGCCGGTTTGCACCGTGCAGGCCCGTACATGCCGATTCCCCTATCGCAAAAAGCCCTTCTATGTCCGTCTTTCCGTTCAGGTCGGTCTGCACGCCGCCGCACGTGTAGTGTGCTGCGGGCACGACCGGTATGGGCTGTTTTGTCATATCGATACCGTATTTCAGGAGCGTATTGTAAATGTGCGGGAACCTCTTTTTTGTAGCCTCGGGCTCAAGGTGCGTGACATCAAGAAAAACGCAGTCATCCCCCGACTTTTTCAGCTCGCTGTCTATGGCCCGGGCAACAATGTCCCTGGGGGCAAGATCTTTCATCGGATGATATGCAGCCATAAACGGAGAACCATCTTTCCGCTTCAATATGCCTCCCTCCCCGCGCACGGATTCCGATATCAGAAACGATTTTGCCTCAGGATGGTAGAGACACGTCGGATGAAACTGTATGAATTCCATGTTTGCGATCGAGGCACCTGCCCTGTACGCCATTGCAATGCCGTCGCCTGTTTCGGTATCCGGAACACTGGCATAGAGATAGACCTTTCCGGCACCTCCTGTCGCAAGCACAACAACCTTCGATATGATCGTTTTCACCTCGCCGGTCAGGGTATCGAGAACATAAGCGCCAAGCACCCTGTTTTTTGTTTCCTTGGTACCAAACAGTTTCCTGGTGGTTATGAGGTCGATTGCCATGTGGCGGTCAACGACATTTATTCCCATACCTTCTGCGGCACGCATGAGTGCGACCTCTATCTCCCTGCCGGTCAGATCGTCGGCATGGAGTATCCTTCTTTTGGTATGTCCGCCCTCACGCGTGAGGTCATAGACCATGTCATTGTCTACGGGATCATAAACCTTGCTGAACTTTACGCCCAGATCGATGAGCTCCTTGATGCGGCTGGGTGCATCCCTTACCACGAGTGAAACAGCATCTTTATGACACAAACCGTCGCCTGCTGTCAGGGTATCGTTGATGTGCTCCTCAAAGCTGTCCTCCGAAGAAAAAACCGTGGCTATGCCGCCCTGCGCATAGTACGTAGCCGATTCATACTTGTCCAGTTTGTTGATGATCATCAGTCTGCCCTGGTTGTGTGATTTTATAGCGTAGTAGAGGCCTGCTATTCCGCTGCCGATAATCAGGATATCCGTTTCGAGTATACTCATAACATCTCCTTAGCGACTCAAATGATTAGAATACTTTTCGTATTAATTTTTATATCCCTGCTCATGCCTGTGTCAAGGACATACACGGAAAATGGGCTGTTATCTGGACAGGTAGGCGGCAAAATTTGCCGCTGTTCCCGTATACCGGTGCGGCAGGCCGATGAGGGGATTTGAAAGCTTGCGGTTGCCGTGCAGCAAACCCTTGAGGTTCTCATGTCCTGTACCGTACCCGGAAAGTACTGCGTTGAATTCGTCTTTTGCCCGCTGCCTTGCCTCATAAAGTTTCATCTGTACCCTGCTTTTGACATTGATCTCCGCATCACCGGATGTTTCTATGGAAACGAATATGCTCCCGGGAATATCGCTCGTTACCTTTGACTGAACACCGTCGCTGAGCGTACTCGGC
>JAKAHI010000286.1 GCA_021815065.1 bacterium
CCCGAGAGATAGTTTTTGATTGTTCTTGTCTACACTGAGCACAATTGCTTCGATCTTTTCACTCTTTTTATAGGAGGACAAAGGATTCTTGACCTTTTTGCTCCATGCGACATCATCGATGTGCACCAGACCTTCTACGCCTTGCTCGACTTCAACGAATAAACCGAAGTCCGTGATGCTTGTTATTGTCCCGCTTACCCTGGTGCCTGTCGAATATTGTTCCGCAATCTCTTCCCATGGATTCTTTAAGAGCTGTTTGTAACCGAGCGCTATCTTCTTTGCGTCGATATCCACGCTCAAAATGATTGCGTCAATAACGCTGTCAAGGTTGAGATATTTATTCGGATGCTTCAGCCTTCTGTCCCACGAGAGGTCAGTTTTATGGATAAGTCCGTCCACCCCCGGCTTCAGTTCTACAAAAACGCCGAAGTCGGTTATATTGACGACATTGCCCCTTACCTTGCTGCCTTCTTTAAATTCTTCCCGTGCCTTGAGCCACGGATCTTCCTCAAGTTGTTTCAGGCCGAGTGAAAGCTTACCCGATTCGGGGTCATATTTTAATATCTTCAGCTTCAATTTCATGCCCGTGTGCAGTATCTCGGAGGGATGTTTTATCCTCCCCCACGTCATATCGGATATGTGCAATAATCCGTCTATCCCTTCTACACCGACAAAAGCACCGTAATCCGTTATGGTCCTTACGATCCCTTCTATCGCATTGCCTTCCTTGAGCAGCTCGCCCCGTCTCTTCTCCTGAATTTCCTTTTCACGCTCGAGGAGCTGTTTTCTCGAAAGGATTATGTTCTCACTCTTTTCTTCATAATTGATAACAAGGGCCTTAATATGCCTGCCGATATAGCTATCCAGCGATTTTACCGGTTTAATGTCTATCTGGGACCATGGCATGAAAGCCTGAACGCCGATATCGACCATCAGGCCGCCCTTTGTTTTGGAAACCACTTCACCATGGAGAGGAGTCGAGTTCGCCAGCGCCTTTGCAACGTTTTCAAATGCCCGAATCCTTTCTACTTTTTGCCTGGATAATTGGACGACATTGTTCTTGCTGTCGGCATTCTGGAGGAGTACTTCTATGTCATCGCCCACCTTGACCTTCAGTTTACCCTTTGAATCGACTATTTCGTTTACCGGTATGAAGCCGTCTGCCTTGTAACCTATGTCTACTGTGGCGCCGTCATTTCTGATTTCTATTATTTTGCCCTTAACGATGTCTCCGATTTTGAAAGTTTTTACACTTTCCCGCATGAGCTCTCTGAACTCTGCCGTGTTTTGATTTTCTTGCCCATTACTGACCACCATGTATATTTATCCTCCTGATTTTTATAGTATACCTTAAAAAATAATAATCAAATTGTCTATCTTTACAGCTATCGTAAACCTTTGCTCATCTCTTTCAATCTTTTCAGCACGTCTTTTATCAACCATATCGGTGTCGAGGCTCCTGCTGTAATACCAACCTTTTTTGCACCGATCAACATTTCCTGTTTTATTTGGTCTTCATGTTCTACGTGGTATGTATGAGGATTGATCGCTTTACATATATTTGCAAGTTTATTCGTATTGGAACTGTTAAAACCGCCTATGACGAACATAACATCGACCATCTTTGCGAGCGTGGCAGATTCGTCCTGCCGTATCTTTGTAGCATCACATATTGTATTATAAATGGCAAGCTCATAGACACTGTCAAGAAGGACAGAGATAATTTTTTTAAAATTTTCCATGGATTGCGTGGTCTGGGCAAGTACGGCGAGTTTTTTGGTGTTCCAGAGCGGGGGAAGCTCATCCGGGCTTTTTACAACGGTAACCTGGTGCGGCAATGCATAGCTCAAGAGGCTCTTTACCTCGGGATGTTTCACATCGCCGACGATAACCACATGAAAGCCTTTTTTCGCGAGTACTCTGACCAATCGCTGGGATCTGGTGACGAACGGGCAGGTCGCATCTATGATATTGAGCCCTTTTTCCCCTGCATTTTTTGCTTCTTCCGTGGTAACTCCATGAGAGCGGTAAACGAGCGTTCCGGATGCTATTTTCCCGATGTCCTCAACGGGCTTTATGCCTATTTCCTCGAGCCGTTTGACCTCCTGAGGGTTATGGATAAGGGGACCCAGTGTGTAAATATCGTTGTGCCGTTTGCTTGTTTTGATCGCTATGTCGATCGCTCTCTTTACACCGAAGCAAAATCCTGCAGAAACCGTGGTGTAGAATCTGACGCCATTGACGGTATCGATATATTTCTGGGACAACCGTATTTTTGTTTCATTGTATAAAAAAGCAATGACCGCGTTGAGCTCCATGGTCGTTGTGTCTACGATCATTGCGTCGTCTGCGGGTTTCAAGGGTGCTATGGCCCTGCGGCTGTCCCGGAGGTCGCGCATCTCTATTTCTTTCAGCAGCTGTTCATAGGGCATGGCCTGGGGAGTCATTTTCAGTTCTTCATACCTCCTCATTGCCCTGATCTCCGGAGATGCCGTTATAAAAAATTTTATGTCGGCAGTCGGGAAAACGACCGTTCCCATGTCCCTGCCTTCAACCACGGTATTGCCGCGTATCATGCCGTGAATAAGGGAGTTCACGGTATCCCTGATCTCCGGGAAAACCGATATCTGCGACGCTGCCTGGGCGACGTCTGCATTTTTCAGTTCTTGAGAGACATCCTTGCTGTCCATGATAAGAGACCAATTGCCATTTTTCTTTGATATTTCAAATGCGGTGTTCCGTGCAATTTCCACAAGGGCGTGTGCTTCGCTGGCGGGAACATGGTTCTGTATCGATTTGAGGGCTATGGCCCTGTAGATACTGCCGCTGTTGATATAGTCGTATCCCATTCCTTGTGCCAGTCCCGCTGCCGCTGTACTCTTGCCGCTGCCCGATGGGCCGTCAATGGCTATGATGGTATGTTTTTTCATGCAGGCCTCAAGGTGTTGAATATAGCAATGAATTC
>JAKAHI010000287.1 GCA_021815065.1 bacterium
CGTATATTTTCCATAGCTATTGTATCTCCCTGTTCGATCGAAGTAAATGCATCCTGATCCTTTATGATCAAAGGAAGTATGCCGAAGTTGATGAGATTCGAACGGTGTATCCGTGCATAGGATTTTGCTATGACAGCCTTTACACCGAGAAACATGGGAGCAAGTGCAGCGTGTTCCCTGCTTGATCCCTGACCGTAATTACTGCCACCGACGATAACCCCCCCGCCTGACTGCTTGGCACGTTTCGGGAATTCCGGATCTATGTTGTAAAAAACAAAATCCGATATTGCCGGTATGTTGGACCTGAACGGCAGCACCCGCGCACCGGCAGGCATAATATGATCCGTCGTTATGTTATCACCGACCTTGATAAGAACAACCGATGTTATTGCATCATCAAGTTCACCGCGTAACGGAAGAGGTTTTATGTTCGGTCCTTTTTCCACAACAACCTTGTCCGATTTTACAGACGGCTTGATGATATTACTGTCATCTACAATAAAACTCTTTGTTTTCTGTATGATAGGAGGCTTTGCTCCAATCTTTCTCGGATCATATATCTTCCCTTTTAACGCACATGCTGTCGCAACATAAGGACTTGCAAGATAAACCCTGTCGTCCGGCGTACCGCTTCTGCCAAGGAAATTCCGGTTCATTGTTCTTACTGAAACAGAACCAGAAGGAGGTGCCTGTCCCATACCGATACATGGTCCGCATGCAGCTTCGAGTATCCTTGCACCTGCACTTATCATGTGCTGTAAAGCACCCGACGCAGCGATCATCTCAAAGACCTGCTTTGAACCCGGCGTAATGGTAAGGTTAACATCGGGATGAACTTTTTTACCTTTTAAAAGAGCACCGACAAGCATGAGGTCATCGAACGAGGAATTGTTGCAGCTCCCTATACACACCTGCCTTACGTCCTTGCCCTCTTCTTCTGTTACCGGGACCACTTTGTCGGGCATGGACGGCCTTGCAACCATGGGCACAAGCTTATCGAGTGCTATTTCTATAACCTCGTCGTATTCAGCATCCGGATCCGCTGCAAGCGGCTTGAAATCTTTAGGTCTTTTCTGAAGTTTGTAATATTCTTGTACCCTTTGATCGGACGGGAAGATGGACGTTGTAGCACCAAGCTCTGCACCGAGGTTTGCTATGGTTGCCCGCTCGGGAACAGACAGGGTTTTGACACCGTCTCCTCCGAACTCGAAGATCTTTCCAACGCCGCCCTTGACTGTAAGCCTGCGCAAGAGCTCAAACATGATATCCTTCGACGCTACCCATGGCTTGAGCCTGCCGCTCAGCTTTACCTGCACAACAGCGGGCATCTTTGTGTAGTACGGCATGCCTGCCATTGCAACGGCAACATCAAGACCTCCGGCTCCTATCGCTACCATGCCCGTGGCGCCTGCATTCGGTGTGTGGCTGTCTGCACCAAGTAAAACTGTACCAGGCTTTGAGAACCTCTCAAGGTATACCTGATGGCATATACCGTTGCCTGGCTTCGAAAAATATACCCCGTACTTGTTGGAAAAGGTCTGGAGGAACCTGTGATCGTCCGCGTTCTGAAAGCCGGTCTGCAGCATATTGTGGTCCACGAATGCAAAGGCCTTTCTTACCTTTACCTTTGGTATGCCCATTGCCTCGAACTGCAGTGCGGCCATGGTACCTGTTGCATCCTGAAGAAGTGTTTCGTCTACTCTTAACCCTATATCGTTGCCTTGCTTTAATGTCCCTTCAACCAGATGCGACTTGAAAATTTTCATGACGAGATTTTCTTTCATATAAAAACCCCTTTCTGAAAAATATTTTATTTCACCGGAGAGATTACATGAGGTACGTACTGCTAAAGTTAACACAGGATTGGCCAGGAATCAATACACCGTTCACAAAAATGTTAAATGAATAATACTATAGGCTTACACTCTCTCTATAAATCTGTTTTTGAGGGAAGGGATCATCAGGACGCGGTCTAAAGCCGTGTTTCAGGTAAAGGATTGATCCACCTATGGAGGACTTTCCGATGGGTAAATGCACCAGTGTTGCGGACAGGCATGAATTATACAGGGTATGAAAGCCCTCTTTTTTATTAGGTGCGTCCATGCATGTTGTCAGAGAGGAATAAAAGATAAATAGAACCCGGGATGAACCCGGGTTCTGAGGATTTTGTTTGTAACTTTAAAAACCTACTGGCCATTGTGGACCTGTATACGGCCAGTATTGAGGACCTTTTGCAACTCCAACTAATTCAGTTACAGTGCTACTGCTCATATTTACTACCCACACATTCCCTGAGCTATCTATCTGTATATCAATAGCATCTTTTCCAACAGTGTAAGCGGCCAGCGGAACTCCTGCAGGACTTAATTCAATTACACTGCTAAGAATACCCAAAAAAACAGAATTACCATTACTATTCCATCCCAGATGGGTATTTGCCACCCAGATGTTTCCTGAACTGTCTATCGCTATGGCACCAGTGGAAATCCCGCTGCCAAGAGTATAAGTATTTATTGTAGCTCCACTGGAATTTAACTCAATTATACTATTGTTACCGGTTGTTACCAACACATTATCTGACGCATCTATCGCTATGCTATCCGCATTATGCCCAACAAAATAGTAAGCACCTATTTTAGCCGCCATGGGGCTGAATTTAGTTACTACACTACTAAACCCACAACCATAATAATCAGGAAAATCACCAATAGCTGGTACCCATACATTCCCTGAAGCATCTATCGCTGGCATATGAGCAGCACCCTCAACAGTGGAAGTAACCAATAGAGCTCCACTGGAACTCAATTTATTTATCACAGTAGAGCAAGTACCATTATCCTTATTAGTTGTTACCCAGATATTTCCTGAAGCATCTATCGCTATTCCATGAGGGTCATTCCCATCAACAGGGTAAGTACCTATTATAGCTCCACTTTTTGAGCTGAATTTAGTTACAGAATTGCTA
>JAKAHI010000010.1 GCA_021815065.1 bacterium
ACAACAGCAGGTCCAGCAGCCACAGCAGCAGGAGCATGGTCAGCAGGGGCCGCAGCAGTCGCGTGGCCGTCAGGAACAGCAACCTTTGCAGCATAGACAACAGCAGGTCCAGCAACCCCCACAACAGCAGGAGCATGGTCAACAGGGGCCGCAGCAGTCGCGAGGCCGTCAGGAACAGCAACCTTTGCAACATAGACAACAGCAGATCAGGCAGACTCAGCAGCAGGAGCGCGGCCAGCAAGGGCAGCAGGGGTCACGAGGTCGTCGGGATCAATCACAAGGACAACAGAAACGGCAACAGCAGCAGGAGCAAGACCGGGAAAACCAAGGACAACGGCAATAGCTCGCAAAAATAGAGAACCAACTCAACTTCTCTGGCCTCATCTTGATTTTTTCTTTTAAAAGGCAAGAAATCCAGGGAATTTAGAATAATAATTAATTTTTGTTTTGTTTCCGGAATTGATAAACAAACTTCCTGTTATATTTTCCGGGGTCAGCGGTAAAAGATGCCGTTCAGCAGCCGTAAAACAGGGAACCTTCTGTGGAACTCGATAATGTTCAAGGCTGCAAAATCCTGTTCGATCCTGAAAATGTTATTGAGCGGCAGGCCGAGTGTCTGTGCAATGATGACCCTGTTCACCGCACCGTGGGCTACGACCGCTATGTTCTGGTTCTTGTTGTTCGCCAGTATCTGATCCATTGCCTCCATTACCCTGTCCCTTACCTGAGGTATCGTTTCTCCGTTCACCGGTCCCTGCATGAGAGGGTCGTTTGCCCATACATCGAATTCATCCGGATATTTTTCCCGCACCTCTTCAAATGTCATGCCCTCCCATGAACCGAAATCGATTTCCCGCAGCTGAGGAAGGATAATGGGTTGAATATTGTAACGCTGTGCAATAATCTCAGCGCTGTTCTGTGCCCTGCTCAGGGGAGAAGAGTATACGAAATTCAAGATTGTATGCTGTGCCAGAAAATCCGCAAGCATTCCTATCTGCCGTGTTCCGTTCTCTGAAAGAGGTACATTGATATTGCCTTTATACCTCATTTCATGAGCATTCTCTGTTTCGCCATGCCGTATCAAATAGATTTTGTTTGCCATGTCTCCACCTTTTCAAGCTCTATCCGCAGTACCGCCGTTCATCAAAACATTTTATATATATCACCCTGCGGCAAATCACAACTGTTTGACAGAATGCAGTTCCAGCGGTTAATCTCTCTCTATGAATAAACTGGTTATAAAGGGACGAAAGAAGCTTTATGGGACTGTTGAAATAAGCGGCGCAAAAAATGCAGCACTGCCGGCAATGGCTGCCGCAATACTTACCTCTGAAGATGTCCATCTGCATGGTGTACCGCATCTTGCGGATGTAACGACCATGGTCGATCTACTTGAAAAGATGGGTATTAAGACAATGGGTTATAAAGGCGGGCACGAGAACAATCTTATTAAGAGCAGTATCACCCTCAACACGTCGGGCATGAACACGTATGAGGCTCCATATGAACTTGTAAAGACAATGAGAGCATCGGTGCTGGTGCTCGGGCCCCTGGTCGCACGGTATGGGAAAGCAAAGGTTTCCCTGCCGGGCGGCTGTGCCATAGGCAGCAGGCCTATAGATCTGCATATAAAGGGACTTGCAGCCCTTGGTGCGAATGTTTCAATCGATCACGGCTATGTCAATGTTACGGCAAAAAGGCTTAAAGGCGCAAAGATAGTCTTCGATACACCCACGGTAACCGGCACGGAAAACATCATGATGGCAGGAACACTTGCCAAAGGGATAACCGTAATAGAAAATGCGGCAAAAGAGCCTGAGATCACCAGCCTGGCCGAGCAACTGACAAAAATGGGTGCTGTCATACATGGTGCCGGTACGGATATTATCGAAATTCAGGGGATCGATCGGCTGCACGGGTGCAGCATGGATATTATACCCGACAGGATAGAGGCCGGGACCTATATTATTGCAGCGGCTGCAGCAGGCGGAGAGGTTGAGGTCACAAACTGCAACCCCAGACATCTGGACGCACTCCTGTTCAAGATGAAAGAGGCCGGCATAGAATACACGGAAACGGATAACAGTGTCGTTGTAAAAAGAGAAAGAGAAGCATGGCTGAAAAGCGTAACGATAAAGACCATGCCGTATCCGAATTTTCCCACGGATCTTCAGGCACAGTTTATGGTACTGATGACGCAGGGAGACAGTACGAGCATTATCACGGAAACGATATTCGAGAACAGGTTCATGCACGTTGCAGAGCTGAGAAGAATGGGGGCCGACATCACGGTTGAAAACAACGTCGCAATAGTAAAAGGCAGGACACGGCTCACGGGTGCGCAGATTATGGCAACAGACCTTCGGGCAAGCGCATCCCTCGTTATCGCAGGGCTTATGGCAGATAATGTTACGGAGTTATCCAGAATATATCACCTTGACAGGGGGTATGAGGTTATGGAAAAAAAGTTATCAAAGATCGGTGCAAAGATTGAAAGGGTGAAAGTATGACTATTAAAATAGGACTGCCTAAGGGCAGGATGCTGGCAGAATCCGTCGCAGCTCTGAAAAAGAGCGGACTTGATTTTTCCTCGGCACTCAACAAATCGAGAAGACTGAGGTTTGCAACACCCGATGGGAAGGCAGAGGCCATCGTCATCCGGGCTGTAGACCTGCTTACTTATGTAGAGTGCGGTGCGGTTGACCTTGGTATCATCGGATATGATCTCGTAAAGGAACAGAACCGGGATATTGTCACGGCGTTTGCATTCGGTTTCGGCAAATGCAGGCTTTCTGTTGCAGGTGCACAAGGCAGCGGAATCATGGAGAGGCCGGACCTTTCCGGCATACGGGTCGCCACAAAATACCCGCATCTTGCATCGGAATATTTCGAAAAAAAGGGATTTCAGGCCGAGGTAATAAAACTCTACGGCGCAATCGAGCTTGCGCCGCTTTTCGGTATCTCAGACCTTATTGTCGATCTTGTTTCAACCGGAGAAACATTAAAGACCAACGGACTGGAGGAACTTGAGGTCATCATGCAATCTTCCGCACGGCTTGTTGTCAATAAAGCTTCCCTGAGGACAAAACAGGAAGATATGAACAAGATACTGTCCAGACTCAGGAGGTCCGTATGATAAAGGTTATCAATAGATCCGATATTGGAGCGATCCTCGCAAAAAGAAAAGGGACGTACGTGGATATCCAGGAACCGGTGAAAAAGATCATCGATGACGTACGGAAACATGGGGATCGGGCGTTGTTGAAATTCCGGAAGCTCTATGATCATATCGGTTCAAAAGATCTGACGGTTGATCAGAAAGTAATAAAATCGGCTTTCAACAAGCTTAGCCGCACTGAAAAGCGGGCATTTATGTTTGCTATAAAGAGGGTAACTGCTTTTCATATACAGGAGAAAAGGCGTATAAAACCATGGAGGCTTGCGGAGAGCACCGGAATTTCCTACGGCGAGTTCTTTTCTCCCGTGCAGCGCGTCGGACTGTACGTACCCGGCGGCAGCGCATCATACCCTTCAACCGTAATCATGAATGCAGTTCCTGCGCTCGTTGCAGGTGTAAAAGACATAACGATGGCAACGCCTTCTCCGGATTATCCTGTACTCGCAGTTGCAGGTATGCTCGGAATTAAAAGGGTAGTATCCATGGGTGGAGCACATGCAATAGCAGCCCTTGCATACGGTACTGAAAGCATCGAAAAAGTGGATAAGATTGTTGGCCCGGGTAACCGCTATGTTACGCTTGCCAAAAAGCTTGTATATGGAGATGTCGGGATTGATATGGTGGCCGGTCCGAGTGAGGTTGTCATTGTTGCAGACGGGTCGGTGAATCCTTCCTTCATCGCTGCAGACCTTATGGCACAGGCAGAGCATGATGAACAGGCAATGAGCGTTTTGATCGCACCCACTCCGATATATATTCAAAGGGTGAACGAGCACATGCGCAGACTCGTCAGCTCGATGAAGAGAAAGGCAACAATCAATAAAAGCCTCAGGAACTATGGATTTGCCGTCATTGCCAATACTCTGAAACGCGCAATGGATGTTGCCAATATGATTGCACCGGAACACCTTGAACTTGCGGTAAGAAAACCACAGGAATATCTTAAATTCGTCAGGAATGCCGGCGCCGTTTTCCTCGGGGCTTACACGCCCGAGGTGCTTGGCGATTATGTGGCAGGCCCCGACCATGTGCTTCCGACCATGGGGTCCGCAAGGTTTTCGTCCGGGCTTGGCGTGTACGATTTCATGAAAAGGACAACCCTCCTCGAGGTCAAGGAAAACGGTTTTTTAAGGCTTGCGCCGTATGCCGAAATAATCGGCAGGGCAGAAGGCCTGGATGCTCACACACTGGCGGCCCGGATAAGAATACACCGGTAAAAGAAGGGACGGGAATGGAAATAACCGCCGGAAACACGGTACTGTCCCTTGTAAAGGGTGACATTACCCTGGAGCAGACCGATGCTATTGTAAATGCAGCAAACTCGAGGCTTGCAGGAGGCGGTGGTGTCGACGGGGCCATCCACAGGGCAGGCGGCCCGACAATCACGGAAGAGTGCGGGAAGATTGGCGGCTGTCCTACCGGCAGTGCGGTCATTACATCAGGGGGCAACCTGAAGGCGCGGTATATTATCCATGCGGTAGGCCCGGTATACCATAATGGGAAACGCGGCGAGGACAGGCTGCTGTCCGGAGCTTACCATACAAGCCTTGAGCTTGCGGTAAACCATAAGCTGAAAAGCATTGCCTTCCCTGCCATAAGCACCGGGATATACGGCTATCCGATTGACCAGGCAGCGGAAGTCGCCCTCACCACGGTGCTTGATTTTGTCAAAACGAATAAAGGGCTGTCGCTCGTCAGGTTCGTTCTGTTCTCGGACAGCGACCTGAAGGTGTACGAGAACACCCTGAAAAGGTTGACCACGGAAAAGTAACAGAGCTTTACCGTTCAGTATCGCAATATCGAAACCTGTTCATTATTGTCTTACACTAAGAAAAATCTTTTATGCTTTTTGAATGTAGATGTCCATATATGTACCAAGCACTCCCATCATCGGTGTCAATGTGGCTTCGATTGTATATGCGGTTTTAATGATACAATCCGCAACACGTCCTGATGCAGGGAACAGCGGTTCGTAGCTCAACCCGCCACTTATTATGTAATTCAGAAAAGTATGCCTCCTTATCGACGTCAAGCATAAGTCCGGAAACTCTTCTTTGAAACGTGCATAATCTCTTTCAAAAACGATGTATCCCAAAGCTCCATTGGCACTAGAAAGATGACCTTCCGTCAGGTTATCCCACGTAGACACCGTTTCATCAAAAGATTCATGATGAAATCTTTTATAGACGAACCTGCTGAAGCGGGTATTCGCCGGCTCTATCATCAGCAGGAGTCCGTTTTTCTTCAGGCAGCGGCCGGCTTCAGACAGAAATAAGGAGGGGTGCTTAATATGGTGGAAGGTATCAAGCAAGAAAAAACTATCTACGGATACATCTTCGATATCGAGCTTCTCGGCATCGAGATGCACATCGGCAAATCCGTTCTTTACGTCATCGTACAACAATGACGATGAGGTAACAAACGGCAGTACGTCCTTGATAAAACCGCCGCCGGTTCCCAGCTCTATATGCACTCCGTGCTGCTGTTCAGCTATCATTTCTTTATATTTGAGATACTGTTTTTTGTACCAGTGATAAAGATAGGGATTTGTTTTTATAATTTGCCTGTGGATCATAGTTGCATCAGGTGAATCAAGATCGATATTTTTAAAGTGTTTTTGCAGCATGAATGATGTCTTCGATGATCTGGTTTATGTTTTTTGTTATGTTCCACTTCGGATAATGTTCTCTTATTTTCTTTAGATTACTGATATAGCAGATATGGTCGCCGATCCTGTTTTTATCAGTCAGACTATAATCCACGGTGAGTCCGAATGAGTTTTTAAAGAGATCGATACACTCCACGATGGAAATACTGTTTTGCCTTCCTCCCCCAAGGTTATATACCTCTCCCGCACGCGGATTATCTATAAAACATTCGAACGCAGTCACGACGTCCCTGCTATGCAACTGGTCCCTTACCTGTTTCCCCTTATATCCGAATATGGTATATTTTTTGCCCGTAAGGGCTGTTTTTACCAGATAAGATAAAAACCCGTGCAATTCTACCGCACTATGTGTGGGTCCTGTAAAGCAGCCGCCCCGAAAGCATACCGTGGGCATATTGAAATAAAGGCCGTATTCCTGCGTCACCAGATCACCGGCGGCTTTTGATACACCGAACAAGCTGTGCTTGGTCCTGTCTATCCTCATTGTTTCGTCGATACCATCATAGTACGCGGGATCCTTGTAATCATACCGGGTAGGCGTCTCTATCAATGCGAGTTCGTTGGGCGTATCCCCGTATACCTTGTTCGTGCTCATGTAGATGAAGGGGGATTCAAATGTAAACCTGCGGCTCGCTTCCAGAAGATTCAGTGTTCCAACTGCATTTGTGTCAAAGTCGTCAAACGGTATCTTTGCTGCCAGATCATGGGAAGGCTGGGAAGCACAATGAATGGTAACATGCGGTTTATAGGCCTTGTAAATATCAAGGATACGGGCACGATCCCGTATATCTAAAGCGAGATGCGTAAAATCTATACCGGTGTTCAATAAAGCTTTCAAATTCCACGATGTGTCACCGCTATCGCCAAAGAAATATTTTCTTAAATTATTATCGATCCCTATTATTGCATGTCCCTGTGCTCCAAAATACCGTGCAGCCTCGGAACCAATGAGTCCGCTGCTGCCTGTTATCAATATTTTAAGTTTTCCCATATGCTCTGTACAGGGGTATTAATGAAATTTTAGTTTAAATAAAGCTATCGTACTGATTCTTAACATAATCAGCCCGTTTTTGAATACATTTTTCATTTTCGTTACACCATATACCCGCTCATAGTAATGCACCGGTAAATCAACGATCTTCAGGTTAAGCTTTGCTGCTCCCAAAAGCAAATCATAATCTCCCCACCGGTCAGCCTCCCCCCAACTGCCTATGTAATGTTTTAACCGTTCATAGTCACGTTTCCACAGTACCTTGGTGCCGCACAGTGTATCTTTTATGGGAGTATCGATGATATACGAAAAAAACATACTGAAAAATTTGTTACCAAGGTAATTGAAATACTTCATCGCATTCTCATGCATCGGATACACCAGTCGTGAGCCATTGATAAATTCACCGTACCCGTTTTTTATAGCCTCGTAAAAATATGTCAATTCTTCCGGAAGGACGGAAAGATCCGCGTCCAGTATCATCAAGATATCCCCGTGGGCGGTATCGAACCCTGTCCAGACATTCCTTTTTTTACCAACTCCGGGTCCATAGACCAGCTTTATATCTTTGTGCGGATATAGTTTCATTACGTCCAATACTTTCGCCGGAGTTCCGTCCGTGGACTTGTCATCAGCGAATATAATTTCCGTGTGAGTCCCTAATTGCGGTATCCTTTCCACGGCATCTTCAACATTGCCGGCTTCGTTTTTACAGGGGACGACGATTGAAACCGAATAATCTTTGTCCCCAGGGAAAACAGGCCGCGCAACGTATATCTGGATGAATGCCAGCCTTTTGAAAAACGGAAGCCGTGCGATAAATTTATTCAGCAGGAATGAAACGATGGGGACGTTGAACTGGAAGAGGATGATCGGTTTTGCATTGATAAATTCGAAACCGCTCAATGTTAGAAAGTTCTTCATATCTTCTCTTGAGAGCCAGTTATGTAATTTCTGAGGGACTTTGAGCTTTAGACGTTCGGCCAGCCTTACAACAGGGTGCCATAAATCGTTGTAACTCACTATGATGATGCGCGTGTGACTGTTACTGCATTTTTTTATGGAATCCAGCAATGCCTTAATATCCACGATATCTTCTATGGTTGTAATCAGGATATAATCGAATATTTCATTGAGTTCTAATTCCTCGGGATTTTGCTTGATAAAAATCAGATGCGGATAATTCTTCCTGGCCTGTTCGATCTGAAGTGCCGTATCATCGACGCCTACGCCTCTCCGGGGGGTCAATGCATTCAGCAGATAGCCGATACCGCACCGTACGTGTAATACGTTTGAATCTCTTTCTATGATGAATTTCAGCGATTCTATCAGTTGTCCATAGAAATATGGATTTGCTTTTATCCATCGAATCCTTTTTTGAGCGAGGGAATCATTCTTCGTGCCTATATCGGATCTCAGCTTTTGCAGGTAAGGATGATTAATCATAATTCTTTTATTGTGAAAAGTCTGCCCTGTAATATTTTATGCCGGGTAATTGTGGTGCTAGCCAGCCGGGAATCAAGTGCTTCCGTATGCCTTCCATGGCATCATTATCGTCCTGATTGCACAAAAATACAAGCCAATCGTTCGCTTCTGCCATGAATATGATTGCCTTGACACGATTCCAATACGTGATACAATGATTCAAAGCAGATTCAATGGAATCTGGAAAAAGCATAAGCACATAAGCCGCTATCCATGCAAAGAGGTTTATTTGAACGCGCACAAAATACCATTGAAATCGCTCCACGTGCCTTTTTTACAAAACTATAATTTGTATGCTTATGCACAATATAAAGACAAAAGATACTGCCGTTTTCATCATACTTACCATCGTCGTGTGCGTTTATTTCGTGATCAACTTTTCTTCGCTTCGGAGTTCTCTTCAAATAGGCACCACTGAGCCGTATGATTTTCCGCATGATTATATAGGCGGCAGGCAGTTAATTGCCGGAAAATCCATATACCCGGAAAACTACAAGGAGCTTCTGCAAAACCTCTTGTTGAGTCAGGGGATAAAACCGAATCCACACATACTGTACATTAATCCTCATCCTCCCTTTGCCGACATCCTGTTGTCACCTCTCTGGTTTTTGAATTTTCACACCGCGGCATTTGTGTGGACACTAATAGAATTAGCGTGCATGCTGTGCATTATCTACTTATTGCTGAGAGCAGAACATATTCCGATGAAGTATTTTCCTCTGATCGTACTGTTTACCCTTGCCGCTCAGCCGTTCCAGTCAAATCTCATTACAGGTCAAATTACTATTGTGCTGGTATTGTTTGTTGCGGTAGCGTGGTTCCTGTATAAAAAGGGACATGAGACTGCATCGGGTGTGTTCATTGCCCTGGCAACGATGCTGAAGTTCTATCCAGGTCTCTTCGTCCTGTTTTATCTCATCAATAAACGATGGAAGGCGCTTATGGCTTCTGTCATAACGGGAGGTCTTGTTGTTCTTCTGACGTTGATTGTAACAAAAAACGATCTCTTCCGTTTCTTTTTTATAATAATGCCGCGCAACCTGCAATTCTGGCAGTCCGACCTGGTGAATTTTTCTTTGAACGGCTTCTTCTCTAAATTGTTTTTGCCTATGATAACACGCAACACGACGGCCTTTACGATATTCATCAGTCCGTTCATGAAAAACCTGTTCTATTATTCGACATCAGGGTTCCTCCTGCTTTATCTGGCGGTGCATGCCAGGAAGTACAAGTATAATAATGGACCCGGGTTTTCTGTTTTTGCCACATTATCGCTGGTCATATCGCCCTTTTGCTGGGACCACTATCGAACCCTTCTCTTATTACCCTTTATTGTTTTATTCAAAGAGGTCATCAGGAGCAAAAAAAAGTACGATATAATGATCTATTTGGTCTCTCTCGTTTTTGTATCTGTTAACGAGTATTCCATTTTTTTTGAAAAAGCGGTTTACAAAACCCAGCTATTCCTGTTTCCTTCAAGGGCTGCAAATATTGTTGTAGTCCTGACGTACTACTCTCTCCCGCTGTACGGTATGCTGCTCCTGCTGTATCTGAATTTCAGGATAATCAGAAAAATCAGCATCACAGAATCAGGACAACAGCTGTTGAGGGAAAGTTAAGGCCTTCCCTGCCATAAGCACCGGGATATACTGCCACGTTAGCCCCCTTGTTTTTTGCTCCACGTTGCACAACAGATCGCTTTTGACTTTCCATTTATCCATTAACACCGCTTCTGATTGACGTGAAATCGGGTTTAAAGCTTAAATAAAATAGTTTCAGTACCCAATAAGGAGGTTCTATGGTACCGGCAAATGAACTTATCGATAGTGTTTATCAAGAAGTAGTAAGGCGCAATCCCGGCGAGAGTGAATTCCATCAAGCGGCATGTGAAGTTTTAATGTCTTTGGCCCCTGTGCTCGTAAAATATCCGGAGTTCACGGAAAACAAGATTTTAGAAAGACTCTGTGAGCCCGAAAGACAGGTCATCTTCAGGGTACCGTGGCAGGATGATAAGGGGACAATAAACATAAACAGGGGTTTCAGGGTAGAGTTTAATAGTGCGCTTGGACCGTATAAGGGAGGCCTGAGATTTCATCCGTCCGTATCTTTAAGTGTGGTAAAGTTTTTAGGATTCGAGCAGATTTTCAAAAATGCTCTGACCGGGTTACCCATCGGTGGGGGTAAAGGCGGTTCCGATTTTGATCCAAAGGGTAGATCCGAGAACGAAATAATGCGCTTTTGTCAAAGCTTTATGACAGAGTTGTATAGATTTTTAGGCGAGTATACGGATGTACCCGCAGGTGATATCGGCGTGGGAACAAGGGAGATCAACTATTTGTTCGGCCAATATAAGAGGATAACGAACAGATATGAATCGGCCACGCTGACCGGTAAAAGTCTTCATACCACCGGTTCATTGGTCAGAACCGAGGCAACGGGCTATGGTCTTGTTTACTTTTTGGATAAAATGCTCAGGACAAAGAAAATTTCTTTAGACAGTTTAACCTGTACTGTTTCCGGTTCCGGTAATGTAGCCATCTTCGCTATCGAGAAATTACATCACCTGGGAGCCAAGGTCATGGCTTGTTCGGATTCAGACGGTTATGTTTATGACAAAAACGGTATAGACCTGGAAACCCTCAAGGAGATCAAGCTTGGCTACAGGGGCAGAATAGGTGATTATATAAACCATAGAAAAGATGCCTATTTCAAGGAGCACGGTAACATATGGGAAATACCTTGTAAGGTGGCCCTGCCGTGCGCCACGCAAAATGAAATCAACGGCAAGGACGCTCAAATGCTGGTCAAAAATGGATGTATAGCCGTGGCCGAGGGTGCCAATATGCCATCTACCCCCGAGGCAATAAAGGTTTTTAAAGAAGCAAATATAGCTTTTGGCCCTGCCAAAGCTGCAAATGCCGGTGGCGTTGCCACTTCGGCCCTTGAGATGCAGCAAAACGCTTCCCGGGATTCATGGAGCTTTGAATACACCAACAACCGGTTAAAAGAGATCATGGAGTCTATTCATGATGTCTGCTACAGCAAAGCGGAAGAATTCGGCATAAAGGGAGATTATGTGCAGGGTGCCAATATAGCCGGATTCATTAAAGTCGCTTCCGCCATGCTGGAGCTTGGTTTAATATAATAGTTATAGAGGGAAGCGGTCTGGTCCAGATAGTACAATTGCCCTTGTAAGCGGCAGAGGATCAGCGGCTGATTGATTTTGAAATTACCTCAAAGGCATTTCAACCGGTGCAGCGGAGAGGTATATGAGTCCTCGTTTTATTCATAGCTTGCTCACTACCGGCTCATTGAGCAAAACAATTGAAAATTTTAAAATACATGATTAGTGTTACACCATGAACCCCGTGAGAAAGGACGTGGCTTTAAGCCACGCCCTTTCTCTATAGTAACCCGGTCATCCATGGCGGGATTTTCTAACGGGGTTAAAATAAAGGAGAACATATGTATCCGATTCTTTTCCACTACGGACCCATAACCATTCACACCTACGGTGTCGCAATGGCTACAGCTTTCATCGTTGCGATCTATCTCGCAACACGGAAAGGCAAAAAACTCGGCATGGACCCGAACATCGTTCTGGACATGAGCTTCTGGATCATGATCGGCTCCATCATCGGGGCAAGGATTATATTTATTATAACCATGTGGAGCTACTACATGCAGCACCCGATCGAGATGCTGGAGATATGGAAAGGCGGTCTCGTGTTTTACGGGGGGTTGTTCGGCGGCATACTCGCCATGTATATTTACTTGAAATGGGTCAGGCAGGAGTTTTTCAAGTTTGCGGATCTCATCTCGCCGTACATGGGACTCGGCTATGCGATCCACCGGGCATTCGGCTGTTACATGAACGGCTGCTGTTTCGGCAAACCCACGGCTCTGCCCTGGCCTCTGGGATCAGTATTTTCCCCCGACAGCGATGCGGGCCTTGCCTACCCGGGACAGAGATTATTATCGACGGAATTGTTTGAATCTTTGAACGGACTTATCCTGTTCTTTTTCCTCCTTTGGTACGAAAAACATTT
>JAKAHI010000288.1 GCA_021815065.1 bacterium
TTGACCATAGTCAACTAACAGCAAAGAATTGGGGGGGTTTATGAAAAATCGTTACAGAATAAGGAAGTTTTTTATACCGCGGTGTTTTTCTTCAGGGCTGTAACAAGCAGACGAACGGTATGCACCACTTTTACCTGAAGCCGGCCTTGTTCGATCAGCATGGCCGATATGTTTGCCATACATCCGGGGCAGCCTGTTGCAACGGTTGCAGCGGTTGTTGAGCTTATATCATCTGTCTTTTCCTTTGTGATGGCGGAAGAAAGTGTACGGTGCTTTATAGTGAATGCCCCACCAAGACCGCAGCACCGATCGGGACTTTGCATCTCGGCGATCTCATATCCTGCTGCTCTTATCAGCGTCCTGGGTTTTTTTGCTACACCCATACCTCTCTTGAGGTGGCATGGATCATGGTAGGTAGTAAGTCCGGACGAGTGCCCGGTATTTTGGAACATGTCCGGCTCCAGCACTTCCGCGATATCCTTTATCTTTGCGGCAAATTTCAGGGCGTTTTCTTTGTCTTGCGGATCGTCGAATAATACCGGGTAGTAGTTTTTCATCATTGAGCCGCATGAACCGCACGCCGTAACAACTGTTTCTGCAGTATCGAACAGCGCCATAACTGCCTTAGCCTGTTTTGCTGCCTGCCTTCTGTCGCCCATGCTCAATGCCGGTAGTCCGCAGCATGCCTGGTCCCGGGGTATAAAGGGTGTTTTCCCGGTTGCCTCGAGCAACGTTATCGTATCTTCCGCAATGTCGTGATTTACAAAATCGATAAGACACCCGAGAAAAAATCCTGTTTTGGTTTTATGGGTATGCGTGTTTTTTTTCGAGATCGAAAACTTAGCACTCTTCAGTTCCGGTAGAATCCGGTTTGAGGGTAAGCGATAAAACATCCCTGAGCCCGATTCTATTTTTCTCCCTATCGCCTGCTCAACCGCAAAACCGAGTTTGAAACTGATGTCCGTTTTTGAGAATACGCCTTTTATCAGGGCGGTTTCCATAAGCTTATTGCCTGCATAATCCGCGAGGCTTTCCCTGACCGAAAGGACAAGCAGATCCGTCCGGACCTCGTTGGGGCAAACAGCGACACATGCGGCACACAAAAGGCATTCCGATAGAAACCGTTTTGTTCTTCTTGAAGGTTCGACTTTGTTTTCCAACAATGCCTGAACAAGGCTTATCTTCCCCCGGGGGGAAGCGCCTTCTTCGTTCAGTTCATGAAATACAGGACACACCGGCCTGCATTTGCCGCACTTCACACAAAGAGAATATTGATCTTGATGATTAAAGAACATCATAAGAAGCAGACGGAAGAAACGTGCTGGGTTTGCGAAGCAAACCCAGCAACAATATCTATAGTAATTTTGGAGTAATTTTGATTTTGTTTATTACTGCAAATTACCCGTTTTTGCGCGGGTAAATTCTCTTATCTATATCCTCCGCCCCTGCTGTTCCCTCCCTTAAACCCGCTCTTCCGGTGTCCTCCTCCGTAGTCGCCACCCTCTCTCTTTTCCATCGGCTTTGCTTCTGCCACTCTGATGTTCCTGCCTTTGAAATCGGTACCATTGATCTCTTCAATGGCTTTTTTTGCCTCTTCGTCATTTGTCATTTCAACAAATCCGAAGCCTTTGGAGCGATCCGAATATTTGTCCTTGATTATGGAAACACTCTGGACCGCGCCTGATTTCTCGAACAACTCTTTTACTTCGTCTTCTGTGGTGTTAAATGACAAGTTGCCTACATACAGTTTTAACATTTTTTTCTCCTTTGTTTAAAGTATGACTTTATTGAACGTAAACAATTTAGTTATAGAGCCTGTCTGATACTGTCTAACGAGGAAAGGTTTTCTACAGAAGATGTATCTGCGATATCCTGACCAAGATATTTTGCCTTTACGAACCGCCTGAGGATCTTTGCATTCCTCGTCTTCGGAAGTTCGGTGGCAAATTTTATAGTTTTGGGTGTTGTTGATTTACCAAGCGCCGAAGCCACAAGCTGTATCAATTCACCCCGCAACGCCTCTGATGGATCATAATTCGGTTTTAATATAACGAAGCAAACGAGTGATTCCCCTTTTAATTCGTCCGGCACACCTATGGCTGCCGCCTCTGTTACGGCCTTATGAGATACCAGTACGGATTCGACCTCTGCCGGACCTACACGTTTACCGGCCATCTTTATCGTATCGTCCGATCTGCCGTGTAAAAACCAATAGCCTTCTTTATCGATGGATGCCCAGTCTCCGTGCACCCATACATGCTTCCATCTGTTCCAGTATGTTTCCCTGTATCTTTCAGGATCATGCCATATACCCCTCGTCATACTGGGCCACGGTTTTTTGCAGACAAGCTCGCCTACGGCATTCCGGACAGGCCGTGCATTATCATCAAAAACATCGACTGCCATACCGAGAGACGGTCCTCCAAGAGAACACGGTTTTAACGGTTTAACCGGGTGTACGGATAAAAAGCATGCACCGATTTCCGTACCGCCGGAGAGATTGATAATGGGGCATCGCGTTTTTCCGACATTTTTATATAACCACATCCATGGTGCCGGGTTCCACGGTTCGCCCGTTGAACCGAACATACGGAGACTTGTGAGATCGTGAGCATTGGGCCATTGGTCCCCGTTGCGCATAAACGCCCTCACCGCAGTCGGAGAAATGCCGAGCGTCGTTATCCTGTGACGTTCTATCATATCCCAGAGCCTGTCGGGCTTCGGCCAATCCGGGGCACCTTCATAGAAAAACAGGGTTCCTCCCATTGCAAGCCCGCCGACAACCTCCCAGGGTCCCATAATCCAACCCATGTCCGTAAACCAGAACAGTATATCCTGGTCCTTCATATCGACTTGAAATGCTATTTCTTCCGCCTGCTTTACAAGGAAGCCTCCATGCACATGCACTGCGCCCTTTGGCCTGCCTGTTGTCCCTGAAGTATATATTACCATCC
>JAKAHI010000289.1 GCA_021815065.1 bacterium
TGAAATATAAGGCAAAATTCACCCTCCCTTTATCCCTCCCGTCAAGGGAGGGAATAACTATTTTTCATAACAGTCATCTTATTATAAAGAACCTTCACGCTGAATACCCAAGTATAGAATTTTAATCGTACTCCTGTGCACTTTTTGAGTTTGATTGACAAACTCCCGCATTCACTTGACAAGATTAGTTTTATTAGGTAGCAAGGTCTAATCAAATGAAAAGTGAGGGTCAGATGTACGCAGTGATAAAACATTCCGGGAAACAATACACGGTAAAGCAGGGTGATGTTGTTGCACTGGACAGGATAGACGATGTCAAAAAGGATTCGGAACTGAACATTACCGATGTTCTTCTCGTGAATGATGGTTCCAGTACCGTTATCGGTACGCCTGTAGTTGCCAATGCGCTTGTCAAGGTAAAGGTATTGGGAGAGAAAAAAGGCGATAAGATTGTTATCTTCAAGCACAGGAGAAGAAAGAATTACAGGAAGAAGCAAGGGTTCCGTCAGATCCTTACAACGGTCAAGGTCGAAGACATTATATACAAAAATAATTGAGGTGTTCTCATGGCACATAAAAAAGGACAGAGTAGTTCGGTAAATGGAAGGGACAGTCAGGGTCAAAGACGCGGGGTAAAGCTCTTTGCAGGTCAGACGGCAAAGGCCGGCAGCATAATCGTGCGGCAGGTCGGTGAAAAATTCAAAGCAGGAAAGAATACTGGTCTTGGCAAGGATTTTACGATATTCGCACTCAAGGAAGGTATTGTTAAATTCACGCACTCGAGCGACAAGGTAACCGTTAACGTAGTACCTGCCTGACTACAGGCAGTGGTACGAAAGCTTCATATCCAGAGTCCCCCTTTTTTCAAGGGGGATTTTTGTTTGGTTTTAAAGTATGAAATTCATTGATACTGCAGAGATCCAGATCAAGGCCGGTAATGGAGGAAACGGATGCGTCAGCTTCAGACGGGAAAAGTATATACCGAGGGGAGGCCCTGACGGCGGTGACGGAGGAAACGGCGGCAATATCGTCATCCGCAGTTCGACGAGGCTCTCTACCCTGATCGATTTCCGCTATGTGCGGCATTACCGTGCAGAAAACGGCGTTCACGGCAAAGGCAAGAACAAGTACGGCAGGAACGGCGAGGACCGCATCATCGAAGTACCCGTTGGAACGCAGATATTCGATGCGGACACTGCCGGGCTTATAACCGATCTGTCGGAGCCCGGTCAGGAGATCATCATTGCAAAGGGCGGCAAGGGAGGGAAAGGAAACTCCCGGTTCGTCAGTTCGATCCATCAGGTGCCGCTTGAGTCTGAACCCGGTGGACCGGGGCAACAAAGGCACATCCGGCTTGAACTAAAACTGCTCGCGGATGTCGGGCTCGTGGGTTTTCCGAACGTGGGTAAGTCCAGCCTCATAAAAAGGGTGTCCAACGCTCAACCAAAGGTAGCCGATTATCCGTTTACGACCATTGCCCCGATACTGGGTATTGTGCGTTACAAGGACGAGAAGAGTTTCGTCATTGCGGACATACCAGGACTGATAGAGGGGGCGCATAAAGGAAAAGGGCTGGGGGACCAGTTCCTGAAACACATCGAGAGGACAAAACTCATCGTCCATATACTGGATGCAACGAGAGACAGCGATCCGTATAACGACTATCTTATCATAAACAACGAATTACAGAGTTACGGCGGGTCCCTGGTTAAAAAAGATCAGCTCGTCGTGATCAATAAAATCGATATTCCTGTTGTAAGAAATCAATTGTTGGATTATAAAGAAGTATTCAAGGCGCACAATATCGATCTTTACCCTGTGTCCTGTGCGAGCGGTGAAGGCATCGATAAACTGATTGATGAGATTGCTAAAAAATTGTAACACAAAGAACAATGATGAAAAGACTGGTTGTTAAAATAGGAAGTTCTGTTTTAACCCTTGAGAACGGTACCCCGGATCCCGTCAGGTTCAAGTCGCTTGCCAGGGACATAGCGCAGGTGATCGAAAAGGGATACGCCGTCGTGATTGTATCCTCGGGCGCCATTGCATTCGGCAGCTCCCTTGCAGGGAAATCACTCGCACCGGTCAGTATACCGAACAAGCAGGTGCTGTCCAGCATAGGACAGCCTTTGCTTATCAATGCATATCTGACCAACCTCAAGCCCTACAATAAGCTCGTTGCACAGGTGCTCCTTACGCATGAGGATTTTATTGACCGGCAAAGATATCTGAATGCGCGGAGATCCATGGAACTGATGCTTGAACAAGGTTTCATCCCCGTCGTGAACGAGAATGACGCAATAGCGGTCGAGGAGATAAAAGTGGGGGACAACGATACGCTTTCTGCAATGGTTGCCGCAATGATCAATGCGGACCGGCTTCTCATCCTCAGCAATATAGATGCAATATTCGACCGTGATCCCCATACCTACAGCGATGCAAAACCTATCGATGAAATAAAACATATAGAACAGTACAGGATCTTCGGGGAGGGCAAGAGCAGGTATGGTGTCGGCGGTATCAAAACCAAGATATCCGCTGCCCGTCAGCTTGCACGGATAGGGATAAGCACGACGATAGCAAACGGCAGGATAGAAAATATCGTGACAAAACTGGCAGATCAGTTTACGCGGGAAGGCGGCGAAAGGCTCGGTACGACTATCGTCGCGAATCAGAAGAAGATAAGCGGTGCCAAGAAATGGGTCAGCCTCCTTTTGAAATCGTCCGGCTCAATAACCGTGGACGAGGGCGCCCTGTCTGCTGTGTTAAAGCAGAAGAGCCTGCTTGCCGCGGGTGTGGTGAATGTATCCGGGACGTTTAAACAGGGAGATGTCGTAAGCATAGCGGATGTCCGCGGCAGGGAGATAGGCAGGGGGATAACGAATTATTCCGTCACGGAGATAGGAAAGATAAAGGGCAAAAAATCATCGCAGATAAACGGG
>JAKAHI010000290.1 GCA_021815065.1 bacterium
CAAGTCTCCTGCAAGATATACATAATCGAAGCAACGAACGATAACGCAAAAAGACCGTATGAGGTTATGGATAGCATTACATGGATAGGAAATATATCCGTATTGAAGATGGGGCTTAATTCTTTCGTGCTGCCCTTCAACACCATGAATGCAATGGTGAGGATGATTATAAACGGTGTAGAAAAACCAATAATCGAAGTTGTCCCTCTGAATATCACCGACACAAGTATGGCTCCGAAAGCAAGAGCCCATGCAAACATAAGGAGGGCGTACTTCAACGAGAAAATCGGGAATACATCCGACCTCCGGTAAAAAAGCAAGAGTATAACCGTCTGTATAATAACCGCGAGTATCATACTGACCAGGGCCGCTATTTCCAGTTTTTTATTCCGGTAAAACGCATACCCGATGCTCATTGCCCCAGCAATGATATATAATAGAATTGTTCCTAATATCATTTTATTTTATTAACCTGATAACTTTATGCATTATTCACGGACATTCACGCCGTACGAATCATGAAGAAAATCGGGATATTGTATCTCCGGCAAACGATAAAATAAAATTATCCAAATACCGCCGTAACGACTTTGCATCATCCTCTTTTATATAGTGTACCAGCTTTTTCCTCGAAAGCTTATCGAGCGCATGCTCGATGTTTATATCAATTCCGCTTTTCTTTATTTTCAACAACCTGCTTCTGACCTTTATAATAATGTGAATGAGCTCCATATATTCCGTATTGAGCAATTTATCAATCCTTTTCTTTAAGAGTACCGTTGCATACGGGGCAAATCCATCCGTCGAAACCGTTATGGTAATTTTGCCTTTTTTTATCATGGCCGGCATTATGAAATCACAGTAAGCGGGCGAATCGACGACATTGGTGAGAATACGTCCCGCCCTTGTATCCTGAAATATTTTCTTGTTTACGGATCCATCGTCCGTCGCCGCATAGACAAGATACATGCCGGTAAGATCCGAAGACCTGTACTGCCTTTTTACAAGCTTTATCTTAAGCTGCCGGCTGAGCCTCGCTATGGGCTCAATAACTGAGGGGGAAACAACTTTTACTATTGCGCCCGACCTTATCAACTGCAAAACCTTCCTATATGCTACGTTACCGCCGCCTGCAACCAGACAAGCTCTTTTATTTATATTTAAAGAAACAGGATAATACTTATTCAAAAGCCCGGTCCGCATTCCGGAATACAGTATCCGTATCCGCTGACGATCCTGTCAAAAACAACAGAAACATTAGTCCTCCTCTTTTCTGCATTCAGTATACTTGTCATCTTTTTTTCTTCTTAATATACATCTTTTTTCTTCATAGTAAACCCTGTCAGGAAAGGTCATGGCTGATGCTATTTTATTATATTTTGGTATATTTCTTTAGTCTTATCGGACGTGCCCATGTTAAGTATCCGGGACAAAATTGCCTCGCAGCGCTTATAGACAGCTGCGGCTTCGGCATAGCGTCCCAGGGATTTATATAGTATCATAAGGCGCTGATAAAAAAGTTCTGCAGAATTATCTATTTCCAATCCTTTTTTATAAACCAGAATTGCCTGCTCCGGATACCCCGTGCGTTCATAATAACTGCCGAGTATTTCGAGAAAATGCATAAATCTGTCATGCAGCTTATTCCTGTAATTTATGGCCCATGACGACAGGGATTCCTGGGTAAAAAAATCTCCTGTGTACAGGGCAACGATACGCCCTTCCATATCTTTGATCTGACTATGGAATTGATCATCACCCGTGTGGAGGCCCGCGGCCTGTGGATATTTGCCATGGTCCAGCCGGTGCGGGGTCCTGTTTTTTTTCTCCTGAACGGGGGCTGGGCCATCTTCCCGGTATTTTGCCGGTACGTTGTTTTTTTCCAGCAGAACTTCAGTGTTTTTAACAAAATATTCAAATGCCGCAGCATCCACCCAGCATTTTTGTGGATTTAATCTCACCCTCCCTGCCTGAGAAATGACGGCGTCGTTAGAACCAAGCAGCTTTCTGAGCCTGTGGATGTTCGTGTCCAATGTCTGGTGTGCATCTTCAAACGAAGCTTCACGCCATAAAACACTGCTGATTTGATCAACCTCGGCACCTTTTTCATGATGCACAACGAGGAATTGTAAAAGCTCCATCGGTTTGTACTGCGCTTTTCTTGATAATTCAATGTGCACGCCGTCATGATAAATTTTGAAACCGCCCAGTGTATAAATCTTGAGAGACCATGACCAGTTCTCATAGTGGAACGGGGATTCATCGGGTATCAACTCGAGCCTTTTAATAAGCGTTTGGACGTAGGGGACTTCAATTCCCTGTTCCAATGCCTTCATACACATGCGAGTCTTTACCGGTCTCGTTTCCAGGAATGTATTGATAATGCCGTACTTTCTTCCGAGTGACATGGTCTTCTTTAAAAGCTTTATTCCGTTCTTCTCATCATGAAAGACATTGTCGTCAAGAAGCCATGAGGCCTTTAAAAGGGAGGCAACGTATTCGATCATATAACTTTTCGTCTTATTGCCGAGAAAAAATGAACGTCTGAGATGTCGATCAGCTCTTGTATAGTCACCCTGCATATAATACAACTCCGCCAGTGCAATGCGGTGCAGGGCCTCAGGAAACGGTGATCCCATTTCCAACACCATCGTTAAAGATTTCTCGATCATTTCGATAGCACGGTGTGTATTACCGTTTATTTTATCGAGCCATCCAAGCATGGAGGTGTATTGTATTACATCGAGTAAACTGGATTGGTTGATCGCTTCGCCCATCTTACTCAGGAATGCCTCTATTTTCCGTGTATCCCCGGTTCCAAACAAGAGATAAACCGCTTGTGCGATGATAAGCGGATCAAAAAAATGCACCCCGTATTGATTGGCGATAGCGAGCGCCTCGTTGACGCTGCGAAGACATTCTTCCTTTGA
>JAKAHI010000291.1:0-1222 GCA_021815065.1 bacterium
TATGACGTACGCCGAGGAAAGCACGAATCAGAAGATCATCAGTCTGATAAAAACAGCTCAGGCGGTATTACCTGAAAAGAAACTCAATATTCAAGATTAAAAATTCAAGATTGAATTATGAGTTTTGAATTTCTTCTCACTGCCGTATCGTTGCACCAGATATGTTTTCTCCGGTAAGATCCTGGAATGCTCTCTGAAGCAGGATTACATCGAACGCTGTATTGTGTATACCGTAGCTGCCCTCACCGTTGATAAGATACCAGTTATAGACCGCATTCTGCTCCTGGGTCGTTGCCGTAGGCCATACTGCGAATGTTGTTCCGGTCAATGAAACGTACGAGGTCGTTGTCATTCGTGTTGCCGGTATGATGATTGTCCATGACACCGGGTTCCCGTTAACGTCCGTTGTGTTGACGGTACAGGGCTGGTTTGCGCTTGTCGTTATGGCGCACGCGAGTACGCTTAAAAGGCCGTTCACCTGGTCCTGAACACCTTCGGTTGCACCGGTCGGGTCTCCATCCCAGTTTGCGGTCGGATACAACGGGTCTACCGTATCGAAGCCTGAAACGGCAATAGACCCTGTGTGGCATGAATTGCACACCGCTACATGGTCGTTACCTGCAGCATCCGTCATCATAAATGAATGCTCTCCTGTCGCATTATACCCCGGCTGGCCCGGTGCGGGTGTTTGTGCCATGTGGCAGGTAACGCAGAGATCCGGCAAATCGCCAGTACCTGCGTGATAAGAACTTTCCGTTATTGAAGCTGCGTACGCACCTGCGCCTGCTCCGGTAAAGCCCTGTCCCTGTGCGAAGACCTCTGCTGTTGTTTCGAAAAGCTCACTCCCGCTTATGGCTGCGGCATCGGCGTCCGGAGTCTGGTCTGTATGACACTTCATACAGATAGCGCCAAGGCCTGCATCTGTTAAGGTGAATGCACCGCCTGCGACCGGTACGCTCTGATAGACCCTTAAGGAGTACGGATTTGTTCCGTTGTGCGGGTCGTGGCATGCAATGCAGTTAACCGGCTGTTCATCGGATGTTATAAACGGCACCTGTCCCTTGCCCTCCATATTCGTATAAACGATATTCAAAGACCAATGGCATTTTCTGCATGAGGCAAAGAACGGCTGGGAAAGATCAAGTCCTCCGGGGGATACTGAATTGACATGGGGCGAATTGAGCCATTGCGTGTATTCCGGGTTGAACGGTGCATTGTCATG
>JAKAHI010000291.1:1322-2909 GCA_021815065.1 bacterium
CTCATACATTGAGCAAGGGGCAAGGTAACGAATGACGGCGCTGCGGTTGTAGGAGATACGAGGCTTACCGCAGGTCCCGAGACCTGTACCCACTGATAGGTTATGGGCGCGCTGTTGTACGAGGAGCTTGCCTGTGCGGAAAGCGCCACCGAAGCATTGTATCCTGCACTGTACCGGTTATTCCCTGCATTTGCTATGACCATGGATGTTGCCGGGTACTGGCTGAGATACAGATTTAGATCGCTGATACCCGAAGGGGTAACGGTTATAAAATCCGTTGTCTGAGAGATATAACCTGCTGCCTGTGATGTTAATTTGTAGCTGCCAAAGGGTAATGATGCCAGGACAAAACTTCCGTCGGCACCCGTTGTTGCCGTTATACCGAGAGGGTATGCAGTTACCAGTGCCGATGCTACCGGAGTGTTTGTACCAAGCTCCAGCACGTAACCTGCGACAGAAGCAGAGGATGCGCCCTGATTGCCTTTTTCACAGCCTATCGCAACTGTTAGAATAGCGAAAACAACGAACAAAAAATATTTTCTCATGGTTTTTTCCTTATTTAAGGTTAATTAAATATAAACAACACCACTTCATTATTTTTGTCAATAATGATGACCGGCGGGTGCAGGCAGTTTCACCGGCACCTATACGACGATATTCAGGAGCTTATCCTTGACCAGAATCAGCCTTTTAACCGGCTTGTTGACGATATATGATTTTATTTTTTCATCGGCCGATGCGATACCGAATACCGAATGCTCATCGCTGTTTTCGGGTACACTGATCTGTCCCCTGAGCTTGCCGTTTACCTGGATGACAACGGTTACGATGTTGTCGTGCGTGAATGCCGGATTGTAAGCAGGCCACGCCGCTGTAACCAGGGAAGGATTTCCCAGTTCTTTGTTCAGTTGTTCGGTTATATGGGGTGCGAACGGATTGAGCAGGATGAGCAGGGTGTTCAGAGCTTCCCTGAAGGCATTGAGGTCCGCATCCTTGATACCTTTTTCATCCGCTTCATAAAGACTGTTCAGCATCTCCATCAATGCACTGACACAGGTGTTGAAATGAAACCGGTCTTTTATGATATCATCCGTCACATGCTTTATCGTTTTATGCGTAAGCCTCCTGATGGCGAGTGCCCCTGCATCTTCGTTTGCAGGCGGTATGCCGCGCTGCTGCAACCTGTTCGCGTGTTTATAAACGAGCCTCCAGAGCCTGTCGAGGAACCTCCGTGCGCCCTCGACTCCCTTGTCCGCCCATTCGAGGTCTTTTTCAGGCGGAGCTGCAAACAGGATAAACAGCCGTGCCGTATCGGCACCGTACTGCTTGATGATGTTTTCCGGGTCGACGATATTGCCGAGGGACTTGCTCATTTTGGCACCGTCCTTGATGACCATGCCCTGGGTCAGAAGGTTGGTAAACGGCTCATTGTTGCGCACGTATCCGAGATCCCGCAGTACCTTGGTAATAAACCGCGCATACAACAGGTGAAGGATCGCGTGTTCTATACCGCCGATGTACTGATCCACCGGCATCCAGTAATCGAGCGCATGCCGGTCGAACGGCGCATCCTTCGCGGAGGGTGAC
>JAKAHI010000292.1 GCA_021815065.1 bacterium
CTTGCACCAGCCCATGACCTCCTGCTGAGTGCCCACAGCTTTCAAGGTATTCTTTATCATCTTTCTGCGGGCAGCGAAAGCATGCTTCAATATGCGGATGAGCGTACGCTCGTCCGCCATGCTCATCAATGGCTCATGAACATGCATGCTGATGACAACGGAATCTACCTTAGGCACGGGCAGAAAAAGGTTCCTGCTCACATGCCTGACGACGGCGGCATCGTAATGCAGCATGCGCATGATGGACAGCAATCCGAAATATTCGTCCGACGGCATGGATACAACCCGCATACCTACCTCTTTCTGCAGCATCATGACGATATCGGTAACCACAGCGTGATTATCGAACAACAGGCGCAGGATCGGGCCGGATATGTAATAGGGGATGTTGCCGACGACCTTTCCTTTACCGTCAAGAATGCGCGGTATATCGAGTTTCAAAACATCCTCCTTGAGAACCGTAAATGAGCTGTAGGCGCTGAAGCGGCTATTGAGATACCCGACATACCGGTCGTCTATTTCAACCGATGTAAGAGACGCCGGTGTACCGGCGGCCGTGCGATCGATTTCTTCGAGAATGCGTTCCGTCAGGGCACCGCAGCCTGCACCGATCTCGAGGATACGGTCTCCGGAACGGACATCGAGAGCGCGTACCGTATCGTCGACGACAGCGGTGCCGGTAATCAGGTACTGCGCTGCTGATTTATCCGGCAGAAGTCCGTGCTCTTTGAGGAATGCGTGTGTTATTTGCATAAGCATCTATGGAGATGTCGCTCTTTATACCGAGCTTCATCAATTGATAGCCGAGGAAACCCACCATGGAACCGTTATCCGTGCATAAACGTACGGACGGAATGTATATATCGAATTCGTTCCTGTATGCCATAAACATTTCTCTGAGCTGGGCATTGGCCGCAACCCCGCCGGAAACAGCTATCCTTTTTATACGTCTCTCCCGTGCGAGTGCGATGGTTTTCCTGACGAGGACCCCCGTTACTGCGTTCTGAAAACCGGATGCTATGGATGAGAGTCTGCGCTGAGTCATAGGAGAACCGTGTTCTTTCATATACCGTGATACTGCGGTCTTCAGCCCGCTGAAAGAAAAATTATAATTGCCCTTCCTCATCATGGCCATCGGGAATTTAACGGCATCATAAGGTTTTTCTCCCTGACCTGCATACGCTGCCGCGGCATCCTTGTCCCCCCGTGCTATCCTGTCTATCAAAGGACCCCCGGGGTATCCGAGGCCAAGGGCACCGGCTATCTTGTCGTACGCCTCACCCGCAGCATCATCGATGGTCTTCCCGTTCAGAACGACGTCGGTAAACGATTTGACCGTATAGAGCTCCGTGTGCCCGCCCGACACAATAAGACCTATGTAGGGAAATGAGAGCCGGTCGAACTCTATGAACGGGGAAAAAAGATGTGCCTGTACGTGATCGACCCCTATCAGGGGTTTATCGAGGGCATAGGCAAGCCCCTTTGCGAAATTGAGGCCAACCAGCACGGAACCGATGAGCCCCGGTCCTCTTGTTACGGCTATTCCGTCGAGAGCGGTCAATGGTATTCCTGTGTCCGTGCATGCCTGCTGCGTGAGGGATCCTATCACCTCGAGTTGGATCCGCGAAGCAAATTCAGGGACAACCCCGCCGTATGCGCTGTGGAAATCGATCTGGCTCGAAACAAGATCTATGAGTACAGTTCCATCACGTATGACTGCCACGCCGGTTTCGTCACATGAAGTCTCTATCCCGAGCAGGATCATTTTATTTTTTTCAGTTCCTGCGCAGCATCTTTGCTCAGTTTATCTTTTGGATAACGGGAGATAAGCTCATCAAAAAATAGTTTCGCCTTTTTCTTATCACCAAGATTTACGAAACTCTTGCCGATCATGTAATACGCACTCGTTATCAACGGGCTGTCGGGATATTTTTCGACGATAATACCGTAATTGGCAATAGCTGTTTTATAATCCTTCTCCCGGTATGCGATCTCGCCGAGGTAAAAAATAGCCCTTGTTTTTTGCCGGGCATTGCCGCTTTTCGCATACCGTTCGAAAACAGGTTTCGCTTCCTCGAACTTGTTGTTCCGAAAAAGCTTTACAGCGCCGTCCATGCTCACAACAGTATGTTTTGTTGCAGTCTCCGTATTACGGGAAGCTGTCTTCTTGCCGTAGGCACTCGAAAAGCTCATCCATGCCTCAACGGCCGTCATAGACGTCTCGAGTGCGGACAATCTTTGCTCAATGCTTGTATTCAAGGTACCGCCGGTCGTTGTAAAAAGATCGAGGTCCTGCCTGAGGTTGTTTAACCGGTGCTGGAGAATATCCGTCCTGTTCCTGAGGTCTTTTATATCATCGCCGTTATTCCCGAGTTTCGAGAGCATATCGACCTGGTTCTTCCGTATCTCCTGGAGCTGTGCATCGAGCTTCTCATTGATCTGCTGGTTGTTCATGTCCACCTTGGTCTGGAGATCGCTCATCTCCTTATCAAGCCGAATGTCCTCGCTCGTCCTGATACAGCCGGGAATCATAAGACCTAACAACAGTATAACACCGAACGTAAGCGCTTTTTTCATAATTACCTCGTTATGATAACGAATTCGTCCCTTCTGTTTTCAGCCCATGCCTGTTCATTGTGTGCGGGATTGAGCGGTCTCTCCTTCCCGTAACTTATGACGGACATACTGTCCTTCTTCACGCCAAGCTGTATCAGATAATCCCGTGCCGCTATGGCCCTCTTTTCGCCCAGTGCGAGGTTATACTCTTCCGACCCCCGCTCGTCACAATGCCCTTCTATCTGGACCTTTATAGAAGGATGAGCACCCAACCACCGGGCATTCTCCATGAGGATCTGCTGTGCTTCGTTTGACAGGGAATAATCATCGAATGCAAAGTGTA
>JAKAHI010000293.1 GCA_021815065.1 bacterium
ATGAATGGTCATGTGAAAATAGGGGATCAAGGTCAATGCAGGAACAATGACAATACCTCCGCCGAGGCCTAACAATGCACCGAGAAAACCCGCCGATATCCCGATAATAAGCAATAAGAACAGATAAGGTATCATGTAACTTATATTTCCCCTATGGATTGCACCCGGGTTACCGTCTTAGCGTCATTTCGCACTTGATGCACAATCCGGTGCTTTGTCTCTGGATTCCTGCTTCCGCAGGCATGCCAAAATACAACCAATTTCTCCGGTTTTAATACCATGCGGTCTTATCGCTGAGAATCGTTCATGAGTGACCCGGTTCCTCTTATGCTCATTTAATTATTTACCTTCATGATGTTTATCTTGATCCTTCCGACAACGCCGAGTATATCCATCCAGTTGTTCAGACTGCCGCTTGCCAGCATGATATGGGTCGCGTCTGCCGGGAATTCTCCGAGGGTCGGATCAACAGGCACCCAGCCGTTGAGATATATCAGGGGCCATGCATGATAATAGAAATAACCGTCGGGCATCAGGACAACACCCATTGCCATTTTAGCAGGTATACCGATGGCACGCGCAAGGGCTGTGAACAGGATGGTGTGTGCCTTGCAGTCGCCCTGAGGGTTTTTCAGGAGATCTATGGAACGCGGCAATGCAACCGTAAAGGTGCTTCTGACATGCGCATACACCCAATCGTTCAGGAGCTCGGCCGCCTTCTTTGCATCTGTTTCTCCATGGATGATCTCCCTTGCTTTGCTTATAATAGCGGGGTTGTTTGCATTAACCAATGAATCGCTCCCCAGCTCCTCCTCAACCGACAACCCGTTTAAGTTCGAAGGATGTTTGTACGGGAGCGTATATGTCCCTATGTTTTTAGGGACGGAGACGATGATAAGACTGCCTTCCTGCTTTTGAAAATCGGAAGACGGTATGGATTCCGTACCCGATATGCCGGACACGTAAGCATCCATCCTCTGTACGCCTGCGGGATATGTGACAGGCAGGCCTGCTGCCTTAATGGCTGTTGCTGCTATGAGATCAACAGGCTCTCCACCCCACCCTTTTGTCAGTGCTACGCTTCTGGGTTCGAGAACTGACCTGAATCCGAGGGGGCTTAATTCTTCGACGGTTTCTCCCTGCGGTGTAACCCACATGGTCTCTATCATATCTTTTACTTTTATGTTCAGCTTAAATGTGTCGACAAGACTTCCCATTATTTTTCTTGATTCTTTGCCTTCTACCCTTACCTGGACAGGCATTTCCTGCTGAATCGTGGGATCGAATGTGTGAAAGTTGTATTCAGATCTGCTAAAACCATCCCTTACAATCCGCATTACGATACCGTCCGTGCTCACGGGCGGCTCCTGCAAATGGATTTTTTGCTGCGTCTGCCCTCCGGGTCCTTTCAGGGTGAGGAACAGGGTGTTTTTATCGATGGTACCGGTTGCGGCAATCTCCATACCCGATGTTTTTAAAGAAAAATCCAAGCTCTTGAGATAATAATCGTTGTCCGTTTTTGTATCGGATATGGTCGTGATCTCCCTTTCCTGTCCCAGAAGGAGTATCCTCATAAACATCCTCGTCTTGAAGAGGAAGCCGGTGCCCGACGGCAGGATCTCTTCGTGGTCATACCCAATCTTTTTATCCCCCATATAGAGCCCCATCCATTCAGACACAGGCGATATGTTGGATTGGACGGTTTCAGTTTCAGGGGAAGGCTGGGAGACTTCACGGTGATGTGATGCAAAAAGGTATGTAAGGCTGCCGGCCCACAACAGAATGATCGAGGCGTAAAGGAAAAGCTTGAATGGTTTTTTGTTCATTTCCATAATGCAAAGCTACACATTTATGCCATGACAGTCAACCTCACGGATGGTTTTCCTGCGGGTTCTTATTGCATTTTTGGCCAAAGGGATTTAACCCGTAGCTATAATGAAGACGCAGAGACTTCCGGAATACCTGAAAAAAAACCTCGTCCTGAGCGGCGGCGTCCATGATACAAAAGTAATGCTCCGGCATAAAGGGCTTCACACGGTGTGCGAGTCCGCCCGGTGCCCGAATTTAAGCGAGTGCTTCGGCATGAGCAGGGCAACGTTTTTGATTATGGGCGATGCCTGTACAAGGGCATGCAGGTTCTGTTCCGTGGACAAGGGACACCCCCGGGCACTCGATCCCGATGAGCCGCACAGAATCGCCCGGAGCATCACGGAGCTCGGCATACGGCATGCTGTCATAACATCCGTTACACGGGACGATCTGCAGGATGGCGGGGCGGATCACTTTTACAAAACCGCAAAGGCCGTAAAAGAGACAAGCCCCTGGACAACCGTTGAACTGCTGACCCCTGACTTCCAAGGAAATAAGGACGCAGTCGCACATCTGCTCGAAGCCGGTTTCGAGATATTCAACCACAACGTGGAGACCGTGCCGCGCCTGTATAAAAAAATCAGGCCGCAGGCTTTTTATGAGCGCTCTCTTGATGTGCTGCGGTTCGTTAAACAACAGAAGCATATCCTTATCAAATCCGGATTGATGGTGGGACTCGGAGAGACCGTTCCGGAAATAAAAACAGTGCTGAAGGATTTGAAAGAAGCAGGATGCGATATCGTCACCATAGGACAATATCTTATGCCGACACTGAAGAACATCCCGGTTCAGGCATACATAGCTCATGATGTTTATGAAGAGTATCGAAGGTTCGGAACGGAGATTGGCATTCACTATGTTTATGCCGGCCCTTTTGTAAGAAGTTCGTACCACGCACAGGAGGTCATGGACGGGTTAACCCGGGAACCGCATTTAAAGAATTTGTCCTCGTGAAAACGGAGATTGGATTCGTAGGTGTTCAGGATTTGTGGTTTACAAAAGAGGGTGGATACAGCGTGCAGGATGCCC
>JAKAHI010000294.1 GCA_021815065.1 bacterium
AAGAGAGTAAAGACCAGTTCAATAAAAACACGGAAAAACAAAGTAAAAATAAATGACTTTGCCGCGCCTTATAAAGAGGGCTCGACGGTAAAGCAATTCATGGGCAGTCTTCCCAGGATACTGAAAGCGGGTGAGCTTATAGCGTCGGCCAATGCAATAGTAGCCGCAAAAAAGAACAACAAACAGGTCATCCTTGCAATGGGGGACAGTGTCATTAAGGTAGGGCTTTCACCGCTCGTCATCCAATTGATGGAAAAGAATATCATTACTGCACTGGCAATGCAGGGAGCTGGTGTTATACACGACACGGAGATAGCCCTTATAGGCGAGACCTCGGAAGATGTGGCCGTTACGATAAAGGACGGCAGTTTCGGTATGGCTGAAGAAACAGGCGCACTGTTAAATGATGCGATCAAGTCCGGCGCCGGCGCAGGCATGGGCATCGGCGAGGCGGCCGGCAAAGCACTTGCAGCCCTTCCATCGACCGAAGCCCCCTACAGGGACATGAGTATAACGTATAACGCCTACAAGCTCGGTATACCGCTTACGGTTCACGTTGCGTACGGCACCGATATCATACACATGCATCCGAAAGCCGATGGCGCTGCAATAGGGAAAGGGACGGAGATAGACTTCAGGAAATTCGCGGCCATTGTGTCTATGCTTGAGAACGGCGTTATTATAAACATAGGATCGGCCGTAATTCTTCCGGAGGTGTTTTTGAAGGCCCTGTCGATAGCAAGGAATGTCGGATACGATGCAAATAATTTCACCGCTATAAACATGGATATGATCCAGCATTACAGGCCCCTTGAGAATGTTGTGAAGAGACCGACGAAAACAGGGGGACAGGGATTTGCGATCACGGGACACCACGAAATCATGTTCCCGCTGCTGACGGCGTTTATTATGGAATTGCTCGAGGCATAGATGAAGATAGGAATAACCGGTGTAACAAGCCTGCTGGGTTGTCATCTTGCCAAGAGCTTAACGGAAAGCGGATACGAAGTCCACGGTATTGCCCGGTCAAAAAGACCGTCCATCGCACCTTTGCTGCACAATAATTTATTTAAGTTTTTTCCCGGCGATGTAACGAAATTCGAAGATCTGGAACATCCGTTGAAGGACGTTGACTATGTTTTTCATCTTGCAAGCGTATCCTCGGAGCGAAAGGCGACCGAAGAACCGCTGGGGTGCTTTAAGGTCAATGTTCTTGGTACGGTGAACGTGCTCGAAATGACCCGGCGTGCAAAGCTGAGAAAGATTATTTTCTCTTCGTCCGCCGCGGTTTACAAGAATAACGACCATGCGCAGGAAACCGATCCCGCCCCATCAAACGGCTATTACGGCTTTACGAAGTGGAACGCGGAAAAAATGATTGATCTCTATAAAAACAAATTTGGGATATCCTCTACGATACTGCGGTTCTCGCGGCTGTACGGTCCTTTTATGGAGCGCAACCCTGTATTTGACATAGCACACGGGATCGTACACAACAACGGCGTGAAATTGTACGACAGTCCGGGTTCACAGTACGATTTTCTGTTTGTCGACGATGCCGTCAGCGCGCTTGTTGCATCATTACAAAAAGACTGGGATAATGAGATCGTCAATATAAGTTCCGGTACCGGTGTAAGGATCTCGGAGCTTTTTGATATAATGAAAGGTATTTCGGGCAAGCCGGATATTGCCCTTGAAATAATGAAGCGCAATGATCAAATTGATATATTATCGAACAAAAAAGCTTTATCCCTTGGATGGAAGCCGGTGACAGACGTCGAGGAAGGGGCAAGAAAAACGTACGAGTGGTTTTCGCAGAAACAGGCATAAACCATTCTATATTTTGAAATAAAGGAAATATTAAACCGCCAGTGTGGCAGGAGGAATGAAACATGAGTGAAACGATGTCTGTTGTTACAGACGACAATTTTGAAAAAGAGGTTTTAACATCCGATAAACCCGTTTTGGTGGACTTCTGGGCAGAGTGGTGCGTACCCTGCAAAATGGTAGAACCTGCGTTCCGGGCATTATCGGAACAGTACGGCATGAAAATCAAATTTAGCAGGATGAACACGGATGAGAACCCGCGAACTCCGACCCAGTATAACATCATGGGGATACCGACCATAATATTATTCAAAAACGGGAAAGTCGTGGATCAGATAGTCGGTGCGGTACCGAAATCAAACATAGAAAAGATGTTCACCAAAGTCTTACAACCATAACAGGGGCGAGGATGGTAAAAACGGAAACAGTACATGACAAAAAGGCAGGAATCGACTCTCCCTTTCTGGTAAATATCAACTGTGAGGACTTTTACAGCCTCGTGTTGAAATCCGACAAGATAGTTATTGTGGATTTTTGGGCTGATTGGTGTGCGTCCTGTCATACGAGCAAACCGATACTCGAAAAGATTGCAGAGAAATATAAGAACAAGATAGCTTTTTACCGGGTAAATGCCGATGTGTGTCCGAACATAGCATCGACCTATCAGATATCGAGCCTTCCGACACTGGTTATCTATTATCAAAGCAATTCCGTAGAACGGCTTGTAGGAGCCACGAAAATATCCGAGTATGAGAGGTTTATAGAAAATGCTATTATCAGACTTAACAATTGATAAGGCAGAAAAGATGCCGTCATGCGATTCTTATGATTGCGTAATCGTAGGCGGCGGTCCGGCAGGAATGACTGCCGGTATTTATACAGGACGGGCTAAATTAAAAACTCTCCTTCTTGAAGAAAAGGCCATAGGCGGAGAGATCGTTGTGGCCGACATCGTAGAGAATTATCCCGGTTTTCCTAAAGGCATTTCCGGTTCCGATCTCACGTCTGCGATAGAAGAACAGGCAAGGTCGTTCGGAGTTGAAATCTGTGAGATCGGCGCCCAGCGCATAG
>JAKAHI010000295.1:0-2273 GCA_021815065.1 bacterium
GGAGACAACATAACGCTTGAGGGAGATTTGATCGTTCCGATAGCGATGGAAAAGGGCGTAAGGTTTGCCATCAGGGAAGGCGGTAAGACCGTCGGTGCTGGTGTTGTTACGGAGATTATAGAGTAAAAATATGGTAGAAACTCAGAATTTAAGAATAAAATTAAAAGCTTACGATCATCGACTCCTGGATCAATCTGTAAAAGAAATTGTCGAGACAGCAAAGAGGACGGGTGCCATTATTAAAGGGCCTGTGCCGCTTCCGACAATAATCCAACGGTATACCGTACTGAGATCTCCTCATGTCGATAAGAAATCAAGAGAACAGTTCGAGATAAGGACGAGTTTGCGGATGATAGATATCATGGAACCTACCCAACAAACCGTGGATGCGCTTATGAAGATAGATCTATCTGCAGGCGTTGATGTAGAAATTAAAAGCTACGGAGGTAAATAGCACACATGTTTACCGGTATAATGGGCAGAAAAATAGGTTGTACGAGAATATATAACGAAAACGGCGAGCTCATACCTGTTACGGTTATCCAGGCAGGTCCGTGCAAGATCGTCCAGATAAGAACGTCGGAAAAAAACGGATACAGTGCCGTTCAGATGGCATACGAATCAGTACCGGAAAAAAAATTAATTAAGCCTATAGGCGGGTATTATAAAAAACTTGGTTCGGATTTTTACGGTTCTTTGAAAGAGTTCAGGG
Source organism: bacterium (assembly GCA_021815065.1). GTDB lineage: Bacteria > JAMCPX01 > JAMCPX01 > JAMCPX01 > JAMCPX01 > JAJYLM01. The sequence continues at coordinate 713 of JAKAHI010000295.1, forward strand.
TCGGTGATCTGAAGGATGTCAAAGTCAATGATATTGTTACCGTAGAGGCGTTCAAGGTAGGCGAGCTCGTGAATGTTACCGGGAAAAGCAAGGGAAAGGGCTTTCAGGGTGTTGTAAAGCGATATGGATTTAAGGGAGGCCCGGGAAGTCATGGTTCCATGTTTCACAGGGCGCCCGGTTCCATTGGTTCGAACACATTTCCAGGCAGGGTTATCAAGAACAAAAAAATGGCGGGCAGGATGGGCCATGTAAGGGTTACCGTGAAGCATTTGGAAGTAGTGAAACTTATACCCGAAAAGAACATCATACTGTTAAAAGGTGCTGTACCGGGCAGTGTAAATACGATGATTGATATTAAAAAGGTTTATGCATAGGTGAAACATGGCTATTGTTGATGTTGTAGATCAAAACGGAAATAAATTAAAAGAACTTACACTGGACGACATGGTTTTTAATGCCGAAGTGCATGACACAGCGATCTATCTGACCCTCAAGCAGTATCTTCACAATCAAAGACAGTGGAGCAGGGCTACGAAGACAAAGGGTGAGGTGAGCGGAAGCGGCAAAAAACCATGGAAGCAGAAGGGTACCGGCAGGGCAAGGGTTGGTACCATCCGGTCTCCTCTCTGGAGAGGGGGGGGAATCACCTTCGGTCCTCAGCCCGGTGGAAGGGTCCTTAAGGTTAACAAGAAGATTGTTCAGCTTGCTGCACGATCGGTGCTGAGTTCAAAATATAAGGGCAAAATGCTCATCGTTATAGACGGCTTTAACCTTGATAAAATAAAAACAAAGGTTGTGTACGAAATCTTCAAGAAGCTGGGCATAAACAATGCCTTGGTTGTCCTGGATAGTTCGAATCCGAACTTCCAGCTCTCAGCAAGGAATATAGATAAAATAAAGATTATCAGGAACAACACGTTTAATGTGTATGATGCCATGAAGTATAAGCAGCTTGTAATGACGGAAAAAGCAGCTTTGATGTTCCAGGAGGCTTTAAACAAATGAAATCAATGTACGATGTTATCGTGTCACCGATAATTACGGAAAAAAGTACCGCGGCGAAGGAAAAATCAAACGAGATTGAATTCGTTGTCAACAAGGTGTCGAACAAGAAGGAGATCAAAGACGCAGTAGAAAAGATCTTCAAGGTCACCGTGCTGGATGTAAGAACCATAAACATGCCCGGCAAAATAAAGACGGTAAGGGGATCGCACAGGGGGCTGAGAAGCGGCTATAAGAAAGCGGTAATCAAATTGAAGCAGAACGATAAAATAGAATTCTTCCAAGGAGTGTAAATAGTAATGGGCATAAGATATTATAAACCTACTTCACCTGCACGTCGTTTCATGCAGGTTCTTAGTTTTGACGAGCTGACAACCCAGCAGCCGGAGAAATCGCTCCTGGCACCTCTCAAGAAGCATGGGGGGAGAAACAATGTGGGGAGGGTTACCTCCAGGTTCAGAGGCGGGGGGCATAAGCAGATGTACAGAATAATAGATTTTAAGCGCGATAAATTCGACGTGCCTGCCCATGTCGCTTCCATAGAGTATGATCCCGTGAG
>JAKAHI010000295.1:2283-2879 GCA_021815065.1 bacterium
GGCGTTTATAGCACTTTTGAAATATGCTGATGGAGAAAAACGATATATACTTGCGCCGCAAGAATTGAAAGTAAACGATGTTGTCCTTTCGAGCAGGACAAAAGAGATCGATATTCTGAAAGGCTATGCAATGCCGCTGAAGTTTATGCCCTCGGGCAGCAACATACACAACATAGAATTGAAGCCGGGAGAAGGCGGAAAGATTGTGAGAGGAGCAGGTACCGTTGCACAGTTGATGGCAAAGGAAGGGGATTATGCCCACGTAAAGCTCCCCTCGGGGGAAGTACGGCTGATAAGGTTGGACTGCATGGCAACCATAGGACAGTTGAGCAATATCGATAATATAAACATATCCATCGGCAAGGCAGGACGTATGCGATGGATGGGACGTAAACCTCATAACAGGGGCGTGTCCATGAATCCTGTCGATCATCCGCATGGCGGAGGAGAAGGCAAATCAGGGCAGGGTAACCCGCATCCCGTGTCTCCATCAGGAGTGCCTGCAAAAGGGTTTAAAACGAGAAAACCAAAGTATTCAGACAAATATATCATTAAGGGAAGAAAAGAAAAATAATAGAGGAGAACAATGGCGCGAT
>JAKAHI010000296.1 GCA_021815065.1 bacterium
TGAATCATGTGTTTGCGCCTTTTATCGGCATTCCTGTTTATTTGAGTACCAATCACTACCTCAAGCAGGAGAGCATTGCATTGTTTTCATGGGGATTCCTGTTTGTTGTATTCTTTGCCGTCATAAAAAAGCGGTACACAAAATTGCCGGTGTACATTGCCGGCTATATGATTGCATTTTCCCTGTTCGTCGTTTACCTGCTCTTCACCCCTTTCCCGTTGTTGAAGATCGTACCGGACAACAGCTATTGCATCGTTGACCCGCATTCTCATACATTTTATTCCCATGACGGACTTGTAAGTCCTCTGCAAAACCTGAACTGGCATGTAAAACAGGGATTCGACGCATGGTTTGTAACGGAACATTACAATATAAAAGGCGGCATAGCAGAGCAGGACCTTTCCATGACAACCCCGTACAAGTCCATGATCGGTGAAGAGGTAAGGGTAAAAGACGATCCCCATTATTTTCTGGCGCTCGGTATAACCGGTTCTGTTGCAGGGTGGTGCCCGGACAACTGCCCTTCTACGGTTAAGGACCTTGCCGGCGCGGTGCACAAGCAGGGAGGCGCACTGGTGCTCGCCCTCTGGTGGATGGACGGTAAAATCGATCTCGAGCATTATGTCCATGACGGGGTCGATGCCTTTGAAATCGCAAATGCAGGCCACAAACAAAAACTCACCAACCGGGTCAGGACCATGGCTTACCGGGTTTCTCAAAAATATCATGTCCCCTTGCTTGCCTCAAGCGACTGGCACGGCTGGGGCAATTATGCCTACACATGGTCTGCATTTCCCATAACCGGCTTTACAGCATACAACCTGCCGCAGCTGCAGCATATCCTCATCTCGATGCTGCGGAGCAAACAAAACAACGGGATCATACCCGTCATCTACGATTATCCACACCAGGAGTGGGGCACAGCGAGATATCTCTTTGCCCCGTTCTTCGATTTCTATTATTACTTCTCGACGCTGCCCTTTGCAGATTATATATCGTGGGTGGTATGGACCTTGCTGCTGTGGTCATCCTTTACAATGTACCGCAAGATTCATTCGATGTTTTTTTCTGATAAACCGGCTTTGCTGCCCTACGTATGTTTTATAGCGGCAGGACTTTTGTCGCTGTTCTATGCCGTACGGATGATAGCGGAGTTTACCTTTATCCCTGTCGAGAATACACTTTTATTGACAGTTATATATGGAATATTGTTTTATTCATTTGGTGTGCTGGTAGTGGCCGTTCTCTGGCTTTATATAAGCACCTTGAAGAAAAAGACGTAAATAAGATTGATAAAAGGGAAGACGAGAAAAGAGGAGAGGAACATGCTCGCAAAAATATTTATTAAACCGAAAAAAGGCATACTTGACCCTCAGGGGAAAGCGGTATCCGGCGCTCTTGCCAGGCTCGGCTTTAACCGCATTCAGGATGTCAGGATCGGGAAATATATCGAGATCAAGTTTGATGCCGGCGATACGGATACAGCGCAGTCCGACGTCCGGAGTATGTGCGAGACACTGCTGGTCAACAAGGTAATCGAGGATTTCACCTTCGAAATTGCAGAGGAATAGGCATGCCGAAAATAAAAGCAGGCGTTATAGTGTTCCCGGGGACGAACTGCGACATGGACACGTATTATGCACTCAAACAGACGATGGGGTGTGAGGTTGATTCCGTGTGGTATGAAACAAAAACGCTCCGGAAGTACCAGTTGATCGTGATACCCGGAGGGTTTTCGTATGGAGATTATCTGAGAGCAGGAGCACTGGCGCGTTTCTCCCCTGTCATGGAAGCACTCAGGGAATACACGGCGAAAAAGGGGCTCGTTCTCGGTATATGCAACGGCTTCCAGATACTGCTCGAAGCAATGATGCTCCCGGGCGCAATGCAGAGAAACGATACCCTGAAATTCATATGCAAAGATGTACAGGTTAGGGTTGAACGAAACGATACGCCCTTTACTCTCCTGTATAAAAAGGGCGACAGGATACAAATTCCGATTGCGCATGCACAGGGCAATTATTATGGTTCCGGGCAAACACTCGCCTCTCTCGAGGAACAGAACCAGATCGTGTTCCGGTATTGCGATGCGTCGGGCAACACGACGGAGCAATCCAACCCGAACGGCTCCCTGCACAATATTGCCGGTTTATGCAATAACGAAACCACAATACTTGCCATGATGCCCCATCCGGAACGTGCATCGGACAGTACACTCGGAAACGATGAAGGCAGAAAGATATTCCTTTCTATCAAAAAGGCACTGGCATAATATGGATAACTTGGAAAAGATACTGAAAGAACTCAATCTGACCGGGGACGAGTATAAAAAGATCACCGGGTATATAGGCAGGGAGCCGAACATCACGGAACTGTGGATATTCTCTGCAATGTGGAGCGAACACTGCAGCTATAAGAGTTCAAGGCCGTACCTGAAACGCATGCCTTCCTCCGGCAAAGACGTCCTCATAGGGCCCGGAGAAAATGCCGGCGTGGTTTCCATAGGAGACGGACTCGCCGTCGTTTTCAAGATGGAAAGTCATAACCATCCTTCGTTCATAGAGCCCTACAACGGGGCTGCAACCGGCGTCGGTGGCATCCTCAGAGACATCTTTACCATGGGAGCCCGGCCTGTTGCCATTCTTGACTCTTTAAGGTTCGGGGAGCCGGATGATGAAAAAATGAAATATCTTATCGACGGTGTCGTCGCCGGTATAGCTGGTTACGGCAACTGCATGGGTATACCGACGGTCGGCGGCGAGATCTATTTCGACGCCGCATACAAGGACAATATCCTGGTAAATGCTATGGCCGTCGGCGTTGTACCGGATGACAGGATCTTCCTGGCAAAGGCATCCGGTGCAGGGAATCCCGTGTT
>JAKAHI010000297.1 GCA_021815065.1 bacterium
GTGTACTTCTTCAATGAATTTTTATTCATGGTACCCTCCTTTTTATGGATTTATTGTCCCACGTATTAAGTTTAAAAGCAAGGTATTTGCAAACCCTTGTGCTTTACCCGAAAAATGCGTTTGAAAAATAAGAAAGTTTATGTGATGAGCGATAATCCCGCGTCAAATAAAGGTATTCTTCGAAAATCCGATGAGGAAACCATACCGGGTAATAGCATATAAACCCCGTTAGAAATGATAGAACAGTATAGACGTTTTTATAATGAATTTACAATCTATTTACAATCTATTTACAATCTATTATAGTACAAATTATCATTGGCTGAGTTTCTAACGGGGTAAACATACAGAGGACTTAAATCTCGTTTCTATAAAGAAACGTATAGATATCAGGTGGATCGCAGGATTGAGCGAATAAGTAAACTTCCTTATTGCATTTTCCATGTTAACGCAGAAATCCACGGGATTAAGAGACGGGTACTGGATTGCGACTGTCTGGTGCGGCATACCGTCAAATGACATCTCATGGGACTGATAATCAAACTATAGCCTTATGCCGGGGATTTTGATACACAGTTTCTCATGCGGAGTTTTATTCTTAAGAGGTTGCTGCTGGCTGTTCCGACAATACTCGGAGTGGTAACACTGGTGTTTTTCCTTATACACATAGTGCCGGGAGATCCTGTTACGCTGATGCTTGGCGATTATGCGACAAAAGGGGAGATTATGCAGATGCGCCACGAGTTACATCTTGACAAACCGCTTGCAGAACAGTACGTGCTCTATCTGGATAATCTTCTGCATGGCAACATGGGTACATCCCTGTACTATAAAAAGCCCGTATTGGCTATTGTCTTGCAGCGGTTCGGTTATACAGCGCTGCTTGCACTGTTTGCCATGGTCCTTGCCCTGCTCATTTCCATACCGCTCGGAGTATGGTCTGCCTATAGACAGGGGGCATGGGTGGATAAGATTATTGCAGGCGCATCGATACTGGGCGTTTCGCTGCCGAATTTCTGGATAGCGATCATCTTAATCCTCATATTCTCTCTGAAATTGAACCTGCTTCCTGTTGCAGGGGCTCAGTCGCCCTTGTCTATAATTCTTCCGGGAGTTACCCTTGCCATAGGCATGAGTGCAATAACCATACGTATGGTACGGGCGAATATGATAACAGCCTTACAGCATGAAAGTTTTACAGCCAGTCTTGCTAAAGGTATCAGTATAAGACGTACTTTGTTTGTTCATGCTTTAAAGGCGACGCTCATACCGGTCATAACACTTGTCGGTATGCAGTTCGGGTTGCTGTTGTCCGGAGCAATTATTACGGAAACAGTATTTTCCTGGCCGGGCATGGGAAGACTGCTTGTCGACAGCGTTATGACAAGGGATTATCCATTATTGAGCGGGACAGTCCTTGTGATCGCACTTATCTATGTAATGGTTAATCTGATCACCGATACCCTTTATTTTGTTGTGGAACCGAGGATGAGGAAGACTTCATGAAACGCATTGGTGCAACCGGTATTCTTCTCTTTATCCTGATTTTCGCAGGCATTGCCGCACCTATTTTAAGCCCGCATAATCCCCGGAAACAAATTCTCTCCCTGTCCTTTCATGCCCCATCCATTTCGTCGCCCATGGGCCGGGACGCACTCGGCAGGGACATATTCAGCCGGGTTTTATATGGGATAAGGACATCCCTGTTCATAGGTTTTACTGTCGTTCTGATATCCCTTTCACTGGGAGTAACGGTTGGAGGTATGGCCGGGTACATTGGAGGTTTTCCGGATACCGTGTTTTCAAGGGTCATCGACATCTTAATGGCATTCCCGGGTCTGCTTCTATCAATCGGCATTGCAGGCATCATGGGGCCGAGTACCCTCAACATCATCATAGCATTATGCGCGGCAGGATGGGTTGGATATGCACGCTATGCGAGGGCAATGGTGATATCTATAAAACAGAGGGATTACATCGTATCTGCAACAGCAACAGGCAAAAACAGGTTTACCATTTTGTTTACAGATATCCTTCCGAATATTATAGAACCATTGATTGTCGAGGCTAGCTTTGGTATAGGCATAGCCATCGTATCGGAGGCAAGCCTTTCTTTCCTTGGTCTTTCAAGCCCTTCAACACCGAGTCTCGGGAGGATGCTTTCCGAAGCTATTTCTGTTATAAATGTTTCACCATGGATGGCTCTGTTTCCGGGACTAACATTGACTATCATTGTTTTATTGTTTAATGATATTGGCGAGAGGATAAGAAAAATATACGAGAGGTAACTATGAAGACAGGCAGACTATTGATGATAGGGTTTAACGGTACGGAACTACCGGCGGAATTCGAACCCATAATAAAAAAATATGGCATCGGCGGATTCGTACTGTTCGAGAGGAACCTCAAAAACCCGGGGCAGATTCTCTCATTGAATAAACATCTTCATAATACGGACGATGGTTTTGTACCTCTGGTAGCTGTCGATCAGGAGGGCGGAAGGGTTCAAAGATTAAAACATCCGTTTTCTCACCTGCCTTCAGCAAGGAAAGTGGAAGAATATTATCGAAAGCACAACAACGCTATCGACATTATCTATGAATACGGAAACTTCATAGCGGAAGAACTTTCCATAGCCGGTTTTAATATGAATCTTGCTCCGGTACTTGATCTTTCGGAGAAGAGCGACGGGGTGATAGGCGACCGTGCCTTTTCCCACGCCCCTCTTGTTGTAGAAGAGATCGGAGTCAGTCTGATAGCCGGTATGCAGGACCATGGCATCATCGCATGTGCAAAGCATTTTCCCGGCAATACCGATACGCCGGTAGATCCGCACAGCGAACTGCCGTCCATTACG
>JAKAHI010000298.1 GCA_021815065.1 bacterium
ATATGCAAGGGAAAGGATATGCAAGGGTTAAGATTGAATGTAAAGTGGATCAACAAAATATTGTGATGTATTACAAGACCAGTACTATGAATTCTTATAAGGCAATATCAACTACCGGGCTGCCTGCTTTATACAACTACTATTATCATAAGACGCTGTTTGTATTGTCTGCTTCCGTGCCGGTGAAAGGGGCTGACAACATACGTTTTCTTGTAGAAAACAAAAGCGAGAAAGAGACATCGATCCAATTAACAATTTATGGCTTAACCGGAGATACGCCATAAGGTAATGCGTTTATGTTCAAACAGGCTTGAAATCCATCCATACCTTTATTATCCTTTTACCGAGGGAGGGATTACCATGGAAACCTTCGATTATACAGTCCGGACAACGAAGACCTTTGATGGGGCAGTGAGCACGGTTGAAGCAAAGACAAAGGAAAAAGGGTTTGCTGTACTGCATATCCACGATATCAAGGCAATCTTTGCAAGCAAGGGCATTGAGCATGAGCCTCTTAAGATCATTGAGATCTGCAATGCAAAGTACGCGAGCCAGGTACTTGCAAAGGACATAAAGATCTCTCTCATGCTCCCCTGCCGCATCAGTGTCTATACGGAGGAAGGAGAAACGCTCATAAGTGCATTACGCCCAAGGGTAATCGCAGACTTCTATCCGCAGGTTGACATAGGTGCAATGGCGCAAGAGATTGATAAAATCATCCTGAACATCGTGGACGAATCGAAATAGCGGGTTTCTGAACACTATTCTTCATTTCTGAAGGATAGTGTTTGTTTGACTCTGATCAGGGCAAGATAACCTGCTCATTTTCATGACATATTACACTGGCACGATAATTGCCTTTAATCTCTGGAGAACAAAGTTGATTAAAGGCTCCAAGGGGATATGATAAAAGTATGAAAAAATTGTTATGGATTGTATACGCTGTTTTGGTCCTTGTGCCATCTGTTACCATGGCTGGGGAGGGGACTACTCAGGACAGGTTTACCCTGAACGAATACATTGCCGAAGTACTGAAGGCCAATCCCGGCATAAAAAGTATGCAGGCGCAGGTGACTGCCTCCGAAGCGAAATATCACTACACGGGTGTTATCCCGGATCCCTCGCTGATGTTCAAAATCAACAACATGGGAACGCAATATTCCGTGGGACAGGACCCGATGAGCTACTTTGCCATAGAGTTGGATCAACAAATTCCGTTCCCGGCAAAGCTGCACCTCGAGTCCGAAATATCGTACAAAGAGCTTCAGATAAGCAGGCAATTACTCAAACAACAAGAACTTGATATCCAGGCGCAGGCTGTCTCTGCGTTCAGCGATTATTATTACAACACAGAATCTCTCTTATTGCTTGAGCAATATGTAAAGGTGATCGACACGGTTATCGGTACCGCTCGTCAGAGGTACGAAACAGGTATTGCATCCCAGCAGGACTTGCTCCGGGCAATGCTTGAGCAATCAAGGCTTGAGGAGCGGATAGAGCTCGCAGGCTTTGAGCTGCAGCGATCCATCGCACGTATGAACGGTCTGCTCGGCAAAGCACCTGATATGCGGCTTCCTGCACCGGCAGGACTGAAGCCTGTTGTCATAGGTTATGATAAAGAAGCACTGTATGATTCAGCAGAGGATACATCACCGGAAATATCCATTGCAAAGATTGGCGTGGAAAAAAGCAGGCTCGAGCTGTCACAGAGCAAATGGTCGTATGCCCCGGATCTCGACATAGGAGCAGGTATCATGTTCAGGGGCATATACCCGCCCGGATGGGAAGGACAGATCGGCATAAGCCTGCCGCTGTATTTCTGGACAAAACAACGATACATGGTCAAAGCCGCGGATGCAGGCATGACTGCGGCAAAGCAGAATGAAGACAGCACGGAAAAAACCGCACTTGCCCGGATAGATGCCGCGTATCAAGAGGCGCAGACAACGTATTCGTTGATTGATCTGTACAGCAATAAAATCGTACCGCAGGCTGCGCTCACGTTCAGTTCCGCGATCAGCAGCTACACAACCGGCAGGGTAGACTTCCTTACGACCATGGATGCACTGCTCATGCTCATCGATTACAAACAGTTGTTGTATAAAAGGACAGCGGAATATTACAAGACGCTGGCACGGCTCAGCGTGCTGAGCGGTGTAGACCTGATAAAGGCCGGCAAGGAATAGGCATGAACTATATTATCTTTTTTGTCATTGCGAACGCGGACACACAGCGAAGCCGGGTCCGGGGATGTCGTTGCAAACGAAGTGAAGCGATCCCCCTGTATACCGGCAGATTACTTCGTCGCCGAACGCTCCTCGTAATGAGAAGTAGTTACAGGAGATTAACATGAAAAGATATTTAATCATACTCGGCATTGCATTTGTAGCTTTGACGGCATACGGATGCTCAAAGCATAAAACACAGAGCAATGCTGCAAATGGACAGATCCAGCAGAAAAAAGAAAAATGCAAGACCATGTACAAATCCACCATGATGCCCAAGGAAGTATCAAGTACACCGGGCAAGGATTCCATGGGCATGGAGATGGTACCGTTCCAGGTATGTGAACAGACAGAAAAGGAAAAGTCCCTTGCACCGGGGACCGTCCAGATATCATCGAGACTCCAGCAGATGTATGGCGTAACGCTGGGTGCCGTAAAAGACAGGAAACTTACCTTTTCCGTACGGAACGATGCAATCATCAGATATGATGAAACACGGCTGAAGGACATCAACACAAGGTTTTCCGGATATATTCAAAAACTGTATGCCGATTATAAAGGCATGATGGTGTACAAAGGCCAGCCCCTGTTTACGATCTATTCCCCGGAGCTTTTATCGGCGG
>JAKAHI010000299.1 GCA_021815065.1 bacterium
CCGACTGCAATGTTGAATGCAGCCATCACCTTATCCATATCTCCGGAAAACACAACAATCGTAGCCTTGTCCGGTGTTGCTTTATCCATTTTAACCTCCTTTTACCCCGTTAAAAGGTATCACCCTTCACAACGGTAATACTATAAATTCACTGTACCTTACCATCAGAATACATCCGCTTCTGCCTTCTTTCCAACAGGGGTCATTTATGCAGACCACACTCGTTTTTATTAAACCCTCTCCATCTGCCTGCACGGGAATCTTCACCCGGATTTACCGGATACGTGCAGGGTTGACATCCTATACTCGGATACCCTTTATCATGGAGCGGGTTGTATGGTATATCATATTCCAGCAGATAACCAAGCACATCGTGGCATGCCCATTTTACGATAGGATTCACTTTGACAAGGTTGAACTTCTCATCCCACTCCACAGTTTTTGCGTTGGCGCGTGTCGGTGTCTGCTCTCTCCGTATGCCGGTCATCCATGCCTGCAGCGTTGAAAGCTTCTTTTTGAGCGGGGCAACCTTTCTTATGTTGCAGCAGAGATCCGGTGTAATCTTCCATAGTTCGTCTCCGTACTGCTGCGCCTGTTTCTCAAGCGGGCAATCGGATTTAACACATTCAAATTTTGTTTTATATCTGTCCTCCAGCTTTCTGATCAGCTCGTAAGTTTCCTTGAAAAACAAGGAGGTATCCAGGTAAAATATCCGGGCATCCGGAGACTCTTTTAAAAGCATATCTATGATACATATATCCTCCATGCCAAAGCTGCATGCAAAAGCCATATCTTTGTTAAAGGTTTTAAAAGCCCATGAAATTGTGTCCTGTGGCTTACCATTTTCAAACTCCAATGAAAGTTCCTGAATCCGTTCCTTGTCAAACATCCTATCCTCCATACAAAAAATATTTATTTATAAGCTCTGGTTTAAATTTAACTACCAAGCTCAACTATCTTGAATACAAGGCTTTTCTATACACAAGTATTTTACTTATATATATAAGTAACTAATTATTAGTCTTCTTGTCAAGAAATATCTTTGTTTACTCTGAGGGGTATAGCCAGACATACACTACCGCCATCAGCGTCTGTGGGCTTTCACCTAAATTAAAAGACTACTATGGAATCTGCAGTAAGAAGAAGTTTTGTAAATTCGTCCCTTGAGATACTTTCTATCGCTTCGGCGTCCTCAATGGGCTTTTCAGTCTTTATAACACCGGACATCTTGCTGATAAGCTCCATGGATTCGAGAAATTGAGTTTTGAAGGCAGGACTCTTCATGGCATGGGAAATGGCTTCAGAACCTTTATCCGTTATCAGCAACGATACCCTGTGATCGATCGTAAGACCGAGTACCAGCCTTATTCCGTCGGTCAACCGTGCACTATCACCGTCTTTTATCAAAACAGTAATCTTCATGATTCCCTGGTAAAAGAAATGAGCTTGTCGGACTTTGCAACCATGCGGGAAAAGTCATAAAGACTGCCGAAGGTTACACTATCATTCTTCTGCATGTGGCGCTCTTCCGCGCTTACACTGCACAATGTTGCTTGCATACGCTTTACCAGGTCCATAAAGTCAGGATCCTGTAAAAGCAAAACGCCCTCATTGTACAGAAACAAACGTATCTCATTGTTGTGATCATCGTACAGTCTCTGTAAGGTGGTTATGATAGCACGGCTGGATATTGCAACAAGTATACAGAGCTTCATCTGATACCGCAGAACTCCTCATAATCAATAAGGTGAGTAACCGTAGGATGTTCACCGCACACCGGACACTCCGGGTCTTTCCTGACCTTTACCTCGCGGACTTCCATGCGCAATGCATCATAGAGCATCATCCTGCCAATCAGGGGTTTTCCAATTCCGAGTATCAGTTTAATGGCCTCTGTCGCCTGGATGACACCGATAAAGCCGGGAAGCACGCCAAAGACGCCTGCTTCCTGACAACTCGGCACCATACCCGGAGGCGGGGGTTCTGGATAAAGGCACCTGAGGCATGGCCCGTCCGGTGAAGAAAAGACGGTTGCCTGGCCTTCAAATTTGAAAATACTTCCATAGACGTTCTTTTTACGGGACAAAACACAGGCATCGTTTATAAGATACCGTGCAGGGAAAGAATCCGTACCGTCGATAACAACATCATAATCTTTTATAACGTCCAGTATATTGTCAGAGGTGAGCTTCATGTTATACTTGATTACCGAAACATCGGGGTTTATTGATTTGACAGCCGCTTCCGCAGAATCGACCTTGGGCATACCGATGGTAGCGGTCGAGTGCATGATCTGCCTTTGGAGATTCGAAATGTCGACGACATCGAAATCGACAATACCGAGCGTACCTATGCCGCTTGCGGCAAGGTACATGACAATAGGAGAGCCGAGCCCTCCAGCGCCTATCACAAGCACCTTTGCTTTGAGCAGCTTATCCTGCCCTTTGCCGCCAACACCGTCCAATATAATATGGCGTGCATATCTCTCTATCTGCGAATTCGTCAACATGATACGATTACTCCAGTACTGTCTGCTCTATAGGCTCTACTTTAACGCCCTTCTTTTTAAACCACTTTATCAGGGATTCAACCTCGCTACCCGAACCTTCCAATTCAACCCCAACGAGTCCGAGGTCACCTGATACCGACGCAGTTCCTATATTGATAATTACATCGAACTTCTTGCTTGCCTCCCATATAACGGGCTTATTCAAAAGTCTTTTTTGATAGGTCAGATATACTTTTTTTTTAATCTTGCCCTTTTTTGCAGGCGCACCACCCGCAATAGCCGGGATGATCGATATCACATCTCCGTCCTTTAACGGCGTATCGAGATTGCTCTTGA
>JAKAHI010000300.1 GCA_021815065.1 bacterium
CATAGCCTATGACCCCGAACGGTGCATCATGTGCGAGCGGTGCGTCCGGTATTACCGGGATATTGTCGGTACCGAGGAACTCGCTGTCATGGAGCGTGGAGCTCATTCTGAGATAACGACCTTTCCGGGTAAGCAATTGGATTACGGCTATATCGGCAACATTGCGGATATATGCCCTGTCGGCGCGCTGACAACGAAGGATTTTAGGTTTAAGGAAAGGGTCTTTAATCTCAGGGCTACGGAGACGATCTGCCCCCTGTGTGAGGCAGGATGTACCATCTATGTCGATGCAAAGAAGTATACGGTTTACAGGGTAAGGTCGCGCAGCAAAAACCTTACAAGCATACACGCGCATCCGAACAGAAACGTGACGGCACTCTACCCGAAAGTGTTTATCGATGCTATATTGAGAAGCTCGTTCATCTGTGACGACGGAAGGCTTGGCTATAAGAAAGCAATAGAAAACGGCTTTCTTTCCGGACCCGTCAACAGGTATGAACCGGAAAACAGCTCATGGAGCGCGAGTATCTCATTGGTTGTCCAGAGAATAAAACAGGCAGGAGCAAAGGTCGGCGGCATACTTTCCCCGTTTGCAACAAACGAGGAAGTGTACGCATTTTTATATCTTATCAAATCTATTACAGCACATAATACCGCCGGCATTATGCAATTTCCGGAGGCAAAAGAATACAGGGAATCGTCTAAATTAAAACTGCGCAAAGGTGTACAGGCACCGAATCTGACAGGCATCGAACAGATTGCGGGTGCACTCGGTATAAAGATCGTCCCGGTCGATGAGGTCATAGCTTCAAAACCAGAACTGCTCTACGTGCTTGGCCCGGCATTCGATCGTATGGACGGATACACAGAGAAGATTAAAGATATACAGTGCATTGTCGTTCAGGACTTTAAAGCTTCCGCATTTTCGGAGAAGGCGCATATCGTTATGCCGGGACTCAGCTTTGCACAGAAAGACGGGACATATACAAACAAGGACGGGCAGGTACAAAGAATAAGAAAAGTAGTCGATTCAAAAGGTAATGCAAAGAATGACCTTGATATACTGACGGACATTATATACAACATATCAGGCAAGAAATTGGGCGGTTTTGATAACATATTGGCTCTTCTTGTAAAGGAGATAGCGTTTTTTAACAATATCGATATGAACTCTCTCACGACCGGGATTAATTCAAGAAAGGCAGCGGGAAGGCTATGGTAGATTATATAACAGTTGCAATCTATACGGTCATGAGCATTGTTGTGTTTATGCTTATACTGACAACGGTCGCGTTCCTTACCCTTGCAGAGCGGCGGATAAGCGCATTCATGCAGGACAGGCTTGGACCGAACAGGGTAGGTCCATGGGGACTTTTCCAGCCTGTTGCCGACGGTATAAAATTTATTATGAAAGAGGATATAACCCCGCTTGAGGCAAATAAGCTCCTGTATACTCTTGCACCCATTGCAACTATCATACCCGCAATGCTTACCTTTGCCGTTGTGCCTTTTGGTCACGACCTGTTCCTGCACGGCAGGGTCATAAACCTCCAGATAGCGAACCTGAATGTCGGTATACTGTACGTTTTTGCGATAGCGTCCATGGGTATTTTCGGCATCATCATAGGCGGCTGGGCATCGAACAACAAATATTCCCTGCTGGGCGGGTTGCGTTCAGCGTCCCAGTTTATCAGCTATGAAATTTCGATGGGGCTTGCCGTCATCGGGATTCTGATGGTGTATGGTTCCTTAAAATTGAATGACATCGCCCTCTATCAGGGGAGCTTGTGGTTCAACGCTATACCGAAATGGGGCATACTCGTGCAACCGCTCGGATTTATCATCTTTCTCGTGAGTGTTTTTGCAGAAACGAACAGAGTACCATTCGATCTGCCCGAGGCTGAATCAGAACTTGTGGGAGGTTATCATACGGAATACTCAAGCATGAAATTTGCATTCTTTTTCATGGGTGAGTATGCCAACATGATCACGGCATCGGCGCTGATAGCAACACTCTATTTCGGCGGCTGGCAGATACCCTATCTTCACAATATAGGGTTTATTATTCCAAAATTCGGCATAGTCCACATGCAGCAATGGCTTGTCGCAATCCTCGAGGTGCTTTCTTTTGTGATAAAAGTCGGGTTTTTCCTGTTCTTCTTCCTCTGGGTAAGATGGACATTGCCGAGGTTCAGGTTTGACCAGCTTACCGCACTCGGGTGGAAGGTCCTTATCCCTCTTGGTATTCTCAACATTGTCATAACCGGTGCGCTCATCATGCTCAGGATTATATAATATGACGGAAAATAAGAAAAAATATACATTTAAAGAAGCGGTTTATTTTATCGAGATACTCCGCGGACTCGGTGTTACGATAAAACACTTTTTCACAAGGCGGAAGTTCGCCATAAATTATCCCGAAGAAAGGCTCAACATAGCCGGTAACACTCAGGCTACCCTGAAGGTAATGGACAAGGACGCCCAGGAACTCATAGACAGGGTGGAAGTTACCATGAATTACCGGGGTAAACACGCACTGCTGGTCGACGGAGACCTTGGCAGATGTGTGGCGTGTAAAATGTGTGAGACCGTATGTCCGTTCTTTGCCATATACATCGAACCCGAGGAGTCACCTGACCCGCGGAAGGAAAGAAGCCCGAAGATATTCGAGGTCGATCTTACGCGATGTGCATACTGCGGATACTGTGTGGAAGCATGTCCTGAAAATGCAATCACTATGACATCGTTCTACAGCCTTGTTGCACGGCAACGGCCGGAACTATCCATTCAGAGGAAAGAATTGAGGACAGTGATAAAATGATAAGCAATGTGTTGTTGTA